>PUMO01000208.1 GCA_003551405.1 Mollicutes bacterium
AAGCTGTTGCCAGGGAAGCACACTTGAATGATGTTCCAGTTCGCTGACAATGATTTCATCGCCGGCGTTAATGTGGTTGGCACCAAAACTTTGCGCCACAAGATTAAGCGCACTGCTCGCGCCGCGTGTAAATATGACTTCTTCAAAACGCGCGTTAATAAAATCCGCAACCGTTTGGCGGGCGCGTTCATAATCGTTGGTTGCTTCATGTGATAATTGATAGACCCCGCGGTGGACGTTAACGGGCCTGTTGATATAGTAATCACTGATTGCATCAATGACGACTTGCGGGGTTAAGGCGGAGGCGGCTGAATCCAAATACGTCAGCGGACCTCTTTTACTATATACGGGAAAATCCGCTTGCAATGATGCATTCATGGTTTTTACCTCCCGGTTTTGTTGGCTAGGAGTGACTGGATATGGTCACGCATTACGTCATTTTCCATCATGGATTTTAGCGGTGCTAAAAATCCATTGATGATGAGACGTTGTGCATCGCTTTCACTGAGTCCGCGACTCATCAAATAATATAACTGTTCTTCGTCAATGCGGCCAATGGCTGCACCATGGGACGCTTCGACGTCGTATTCGTCAATAAGCAACAGGGGATTGGCGTCAAGACGTGCGTATTCACCGAGCACCACACCGTTGTTGGACTGATGAGCATTGGACTGTGACATGCCCTTGTGAATTTTACCGGTCCCTTCAAAGCCAAGATAACTCTCATCAGCCGCAACCCCGTAGTGTTCAATGTAGCCTTCGGTTTGTTTGGCCTTATGTTCGAGGTGGGTGTTGATAAGGACTTCTTGGTTTCCACTGGCAACCGCAACCGTACGCACTTCACCATAAGCGTGTTCACCGAGCAAATCCATGTCGACATCTTGTTTTGTACGTCCGTTTCCAAGCTGGGCAGTGCGTACTTCTGTGTGTGAGGACGCCTGGCTTCGCACGAGTCTTTGGACACTTGAGGTGGACATGAGGTCCAAGTTCGCAATGCCGATCAGCTTGACTTGTGCCTGTTCACCAACATGGGTTTGGGATAAATAATTCAGCGTATGATCACTCGTTGAATAAAGATATTCATGAATGTCAATGCAGGCTCTAGGGTGAATGTCATAGGTAATGTTCACCGTATAATCATAATTCGAGCCATCAATCATAATCATGATAGGCGCATCAAGCGTGATGCCTTCTTTCACTTCAAGAGTAATGGCCGTATCGTGATTGGATTGATTGTGACTTACCAAGGGATCATCACTGACAAAATTGGCATGCAGTGCGTCTTTGGGTGTCGATTCAGTGATTGTTATCCCTTCAGGTAATGTGTTGCTTTGAATTTTTCCCTGGGAAATATAAAGCATGTAAGTGGCTTCATTAAGCAATGGGGCGATGAGCTCTGGGGCGTTATTTGGTGAGACTTGCATGCTTATTTCTCCATGGCTTCGCGTGTGGCACATGAACCAAGAACGGTTTGTTCATCAGCGTCATCATTTTGTGGAACCACACGTTCATCTTGAATGCCGACTTCTTCTTTGATCCAGTCATAACCGTTTTCGTCGATGCTTCGAACCAGATCAACCGTACCACTTTTGACAATGCGCCCCTGCATCATCACGTGCACATAATCGGCCTTAATATAATCAAGCAAACGCTGGTAATGGGTAATCATCATAAATGAACGTTTGCCATCCTGCATTTCAGTCACATTTTGACCCACTGTTTTAAGCGCATCAATGTCGAGCCCCGAATCAATTTCATCCAAAATGGCAATGGCCGGTTCAAGCATGCGCATCTGAAGGATTTCATTACGCTTTTTCTCACCGCCTGAGAAACCGTCATTTAAAAAGCGATGGGGTAAATCTTCTCGCATTTTAAGTTTCTCAACAGCCTGGTCAAACTTTTTAATAAATTTAAAAAGACTGACGTTTTCCCCTTCATCAAGCCGGGCGTTCATCGCCGTTTTGATGAAATCGGAATTGGTAACCCCCGGTACTTCCTGGGGGGCTTGCATCGCAAGGAACAGCCCCGCACGTGCGCGCTCGTCTGTTGACATGTCAAGCACATTGACGCCATCAAGCGTAATCGTGCCTTCTGTCACATCATAGCGCGGATGGCCCATGATCACGGACGCAAGGGTACTTTTACCGGTTCCGTTAGGCCCCATGATTGCATGGGTTTGTCCTTCTTCTATGGTTAGGTTCACACCTTTAAGGATTTCTTGGTCATCAACCTTGGCGTGAAGGTTTTTAATTTCTAGTGTTGCCATTTTACATTCCTCCTTAGACTCAACCCTTATTATAAGAAATTTAACCGTCAAATGGAAATGATACGATTATTTTTCACGCGGGCCCGCGCGCGAGTGATTCGTTAACGCCGCACCACAAAAAAAGACGCAGGCCAGCGTCTTTTATGAATACTCATCCACGTTGTGGCGAATGACGTTTTTAATGATGGTGAGGACAAACAGGGTCATTAAACTCATCGCAATCCCAAGATCATACATGCCATAACCAAAAATAATCCCAATGATGGCACTGATCCAAAGCGTAGAGGCTGTTGTAAGACCGCTGATATACCCATTGGTCTTCAAAATGGCACCGGTCCCGAGGAAACCAATTCCACTCACAATCTGAGCAACAACACGTTGACGTTGGATGGGAATGTCAGCGTGTTCCAAGACTTCAGGATTCGTTTGCATCATTTCGTTAATGAACGCAATGGAGTCTTGCACCATCATTTGCTGGGCAATGGTGAGACCTGCTGCACCAATGGCGACCAGCAAGTGGGTGGTGAGTCCGGCAATTTTATTACGGCGTTGACGTTCAAAACCAATAAGACCCACAAATAAAATCGTGAGTCCGAGACTTTGAAGTATATAGGTAAGATCAACCTCGGGGTTCATCGATAAAATAAACATAGCATCCCTACTTTCTGTGTGTCTTGGTGCACTAAATTTATCTTTACATTATACCGACTCTGCCAACATTTTTCAAGAGTCCCTCATGAAACCGTTGACATTTTAACCGTTTCGTTAAAGAAAAGGGTGCCAATTAAGACACCCTTCACAAATTATTCGTCATCATCACTTGGCGCATTGACACCGGTTGAGAAGTCCATTGCTTCATAGCGCTTATACATTTCGTAGCGGCGCTTGGCGTCATTTTTGTTGTTCTTGAGTAATGCTTCAGCACGATCAGGATTAATATCCTTAAGTTGTGCATAGCGTGCTTCGTTCATCAAGAACTCATCATATTTCTCCCATTTTGGTGCTTTGCTGTCGAGTTGGAATGGGTTTTTACCTTGCACTTCTAATCGAGGATCATAACGGAAGGTTGGCCAATAACCACTTTGCGTGGCAAGCTTTGCTTGCATTGCTGAGTTACCGAGTCCGCCTTTGATCTTGTGGGCGATACATGGTGAATACGCAACAATGAC
>PUMO01000197.1 GCA_003551405.1 Mollicutes bacterium
CTGCGTCAAGTAGGTGCCCGTGATGGAGCTAAATTCCTGGGTGGTATTGGTCCGTGCGGTTATTTGCTTTGTTGTAATACCTTTTTAGGTGAATTTGAAACGGTTTCTATTAAAATGGCTAAAAACCAAAACCTATCACTCAATCCAACCAATATTTCCGGATTATGCGGTAAACTGCTCTGTTGCATCCGTTATGAAGACGATACGTACAGTGAAATGCGTGTCGGCTTGCCCAAACAATATTCCAAAGTAAAAACCACTGAGGGAATCGGACGCGTAACCAATGTCAATATACTTGAGCGTACAGTCAAGGTCCAGCTTGAAGAAACGATTAAAGATTTCAATGTGGAAGATTTGCTTGAAATATACGAATATGATCCACTTGAATTTGTGAATGGTGACAAGAAAAATGCACTCACCCGAGACCATTAACCACATACTGGGTCACGAAGCCCTTGCGATTATTCAGCGGCCTGACATGTTCAATTATTCACTGGATTCAGTACTGCTTGCAGGGTTTGCGTCTGTGACCAATGATACGCACAAGGTTATTGAGTTCGGCAGTGGGTTTGCGCCGGTGCCGCTTTTGCTTGTGTATCATCATCCGCACATACATGTCAGTGGCCTTGAAATTCAACCCTCAGTGTCAGATATCGCCAGGCGCAATGTTTCACTCAATCAAATGGAAGATTCGATAGAGATCATCAATGAGGATATCAACAAAGCGTTTGACATATATGGGAATCAGTCATTTGATATGGTAGTAAGCAACCCGCCTTTTTTCAAATATGATTCAAAAAGCAATGTCAGCCCATCGGTATATAAATCGATTGCACGCCATGAAGTCTCGATTACGCTTGAAGCCATTATTGTCCAGTCAAAAAAAGTTTTAAAACAAAAAGGCAAGTTGGTGTTGGTGCACCGTTCAAAGCGTTTGGGAGAAATGATGCGCCTGCTACATGCCAATCAATTCGGAATCAAGCGTATGCGCTTTGTTCACCCAAGAGAAACCCAGCCATCCCAAATGGTACTCATTGAAGCCCATAAAGCGTCGAATGACCATATCCATGTCGAATCCCCCATTATTGTGCATCAAGGCGAGGGATATCACCCTAGGTTGCTCGATATGTTTGCGTCCAAGGGAGGAAATCATGCGGCGAATTAAAAGTTTTGAAAACGATGGGCCTGCGTTATATGTTATTGCGACGCCCATTGGCAATATGGCAGATATAACCTTACGGGCAATTGAAGTGCTTAAACAAGTCGATGTTGTTTTTGCGGAAGATACACGCGTGAGTGGTCAGTTGCTTAAACATCACGGCATTGATACACCCTTAAAAAGTTATTATGCCCATAATGAGCGAGAAAAAAGCAATGAAGCACTGGGCCTTCTCTTTTCAGGTAAACAGGTTGCATTAATTAGTGATGCAGGGACCCCCCGTTTATCTGATCCAGGCGATATCTTAGTAAGGACCATCCGGGACAATAACTTTCCTGTGGTGCCCATACCTGGTGCAAGCGCCCTACTTAGTGCACTCATGATGAGTGCAATTCCTGCAGAAACGTTCACATTCGTTGGATTTTTACCACACAAAACCAGTGCGAAAGAAACACGGCTTAAAAGTCTGGTGAATGTGAAACATTCGTTGGTGTTTTATGAAACCCCGCACCGTATTGAAAAAACTCTGAACTCCATGTATGACTTGCTTGGCAACCGCCAGGCCACGCTCATGCGCGAGTTGACCAAACAACATGAAGAAGTCATTGAATTCACTTTGGGTGAAGCCGCAACCCTTGATAATTTACGCGGTGAAATGGTATTGATTGTTGAGGGGAACACCGAGACTTCTCCTTTAAATGAAGACGATATGATTGACCATGTCGATTTGCTTATTGAAGATGGCTATAAGGAAAAAGACGCCATCAAACATGTTGCCAGCACACGAAACGTAAAGAAAAATACTGTATATATGGCTTATCAAAGCCATAAAAAACGCACCCAGTCCAAGGAGTGAAACCTATGAATAAAACATATTACATTACCACCCCCATTTATTACCCGAGCGGCAAACTTCACATTGGCAACACATACACCACAGTCCTTTGTGATGCTTTACGCCGCTATAAAGATTTACGTGGTTATGATACCTTTTATCTAACCGGTATGGACGAGCACGGCAAAAAGATTGAAACGGTGGCGGAAGAACGCGGCATGGCGCCTATTGACCATGTCAATGAGATGGCGGAACAAACGCGTGCCCTTTGGGACCGTTTGAATATTTCTTATGATGATTTCATTCGTACCACTGAAAAAAGGCATAAGACTGTTGTCCAAAAAATCTTTGAACAATTGCTTGAACAGGGCGATATTTATTTGGGCAATTATCAAGGGTATTACTGTATTCACTGCGAGTCATTCTTCACTGAAAGCCAGCTTGAAGAAGGCCATGCGTGTCCGGACTGTGGCCGCGAGACGCAGCAACTGGAAGAAGAAAGCTATTTTCTGAAATTATCAAAATATCAAGACCAGCTGCTTGAATTCATTGAAAATAATCCTGATTTCATTACCCCACAATCAAGAAAAAACGAAGTCATTGCGTTTATCAAACAAGGTCTCAATGATCTATCTGTTTCACGCACTACCTTTGACTGGGGCATAAAAGTCATCTCCAATCCCAAGCATGTTGTCTATGTTTGGATTGATGCCTTATCGAACTATATCAGTGCACTTGGATATAACACCAATGATGACGCGCTTTATCAAAAATATTGGAACGGTGATGAAGTCGTTCACGTGGTCGGAAAAGATATCCTTCGTTTCCATGCGATTTATTGGCCCATTATGTTGATGGCCCTTGGGGTGCCCGTAAACTTTAAGCTGCATGCCCATGGTTTTTATATGATGAAAGAAGGAAAAATGAGCAAATCCAAGGGCGGTGTGATTTATCCAGACACCCTGATCAATCATTATGGCCTTGATGAGTTACGCTACTTCCTGTTGCGGGAACTTCCACATAGCGGCGACGGCGTGTTCACCCCCGAGGGATTCATTGAGCGCATTAATTATGATCTCGCCAACGACTTTGGCAATCTTCTCAACCGTACCATTTCCATGATTAACAAGTATTTTGATGGCGCCATTAATGAAAATACCAATGTTGAACATGAAGTGGACAGCGAACTGGTCAATCTCATGGAATCAACCGTTGAAACGTATCGACAAAACATGGAATCATTACGTGTCTCAGAAGCGATTCGTGCGCTTTGGACGCTTGTTAGTCGTACCAATAAGTATATTGATGAAACCACACCTTGGATCTTGGGCAAGGACAGTGAACAAAAAGATATGCTGGAAAACGTCATGTATCATCTTGCTGAATCACTACGTCATATCGGTATTTTACTCA
>PUMO01000175.1 GCA_003551405.1 Mollicutes bacterium
AGTGGCAACATATAGCACTTCTACATCTTTCAGTGTCAAAAGTTCTATATCAAGAACTGCCCGCCCTAGGTGCGTAGCTGTACCCTCATTACCGCCCGCCGAATAGGTGAAGTATATCTCCTTGTCCTCACTAAACTCAGGGGAAACGGCAATATCAAGCAACCCTCCTTGACCTCTATTGTTTACTTCCGGAACTTCATTTATTTCCAAAACCTCCAAGGTTTCCGTATCAATAATAAACAGACGTCCCGAATTCTCCGTGGCTAGAAGTTGCGATGTGCCAGGTATAAAGTCTATTCCCCAAACCTGACCCAACCTTTCCGCAACTATCTCAAGTACAGGATAAACCTCCCCATTTTGTTGTCCGTTTATGGGCATTCCCACCCTACTCCGATCATCCTCTTGTGCCGTATACCACCAGTAGGAAAATCCGATAAACGCGACGAGCAGTATAATAAAAACAGTTTTAAAAATTCTTTTTGATTTCATTTTTGATCCTTTGTTATGTTAGAGTCTAGAATCTAACATATTTTAAAGATTATAAAAATCATTGTTAGATATACCCAATCCCAATCCTCTCATAATATTGAAAGCATCTGCTGGTCTTCCTAAATAATGTATTTTATTATCTTCCGGATTTACATAATATGCTTCACCATTAGCCTCTACTCTCAAAAGTATGTGACCTGCGAGCCTGCTTGGTGCATATTCACCAAATAAATTATAATCATCCTCTGAAATACCAACTCCCTGCTCCCTCATAACATTAAACGCATCATTTGGTCTTCCTAGATAATGCATGATTTTGGATTTTGGATTTATATAATATGCCTTTCCCATATCTTCGACTTTTATTATTATTTTCCCCTTAACCTTAGAAAATAAATTATCGTTTGATATTTTTATTTCTTTTTTTGGTTTGTTGCTAAATTTTAATTCATTTTCTCCGATATTATATTTTAAATACCAAAAATCATCTTCAAGTACCAATCTATTTTTATAGGCATAGCAACTCATGTGAGAGCATTGTTGACCGCCTGTATAGAAAAGCTCTGAAAATAGACCATGAATATCATCTTCGGCCTGTTCCTTTGTTAAGGGAAGTTTGTACGGCTTGTTTCCGTTTGACAAAATAAAATATTCTCCATTCTTTTCATAGGCGAATGCCCAATTATCATCATTCATTGTAAAATCATAAATTTTTTCATAATAAGGACCAAATGAATCTCCATTAATTACGACATATCTTCTAACATAGCTTCTGTAGTCTTCACTAAATATATAACCCCAATGATTTAAGGTTATTTTTATATTGGATATATATGAGCTTTCTATGTAGTGTTTTTCTCCATTGATATATAAATAACTTCTTTCTCCAGAAGGTGCAAGGCAATAAAAACCATAATTTCCATCGGTTATCTTAACATCCCTTATGCTTTGGCAAGGACCAATCTCGTTTTCTCCAATCATAGCATAGATACTCCCATCTTCATGAGGAAAAGTAAACCCAAAATTATTATCTGATATATGCAAATCATATCTATCTAAAGCATCATACCTAATATTATAAGGTCCATGATTTGTGCCATTTACCATAAAATGAATTTCATATGTGGCAAATGGTGGCTTGTCATCAGAAAAATCTTTATAATACTTAAAACCCCAACTATTTCCTGATTTTAAAACACCACTACTGTCCAATTTTTCATAAGGGCCATATGTAACATTATTAATTTCAACATAATACTTTCCATTCTCTTGATAAACTTCTTCATTTTTGCCCATGGCAGAATTCGCGTAATTCACGTTTAATAAAAGAAGGAAAGAAGCTGTAATAATCAAATATTTTTTCATATTAAATATAATAATAGTAATATTTTAATTATATCATTTTATAATAATACTATTAAATAATTAGAAGTTAATAAAAAATTAATACTGTTTTACTAAATCTGTATCATACCTTATATTATAACATAAATTTCAATATGTCGTGTTACGTACAAAATTTAGACAATTAAACTTTCCAGAAAATTTAGATAATTTATAAATTTTTCTTTTACTTTTCTTGATTAATATTGTTTGTTTTTAAAAGTTTGGGGGTGTTGCTTTTTATTCAAAAACCTGTCAATATTATTTGAAACTAAAGAGATTAAATTTAAAAAAAATTTGATTTCATTTGAACATTAACAAGGTTTATTTATTAACCAAAAACAAAGGGGGGGGGAAGAAAAATGAAAGAGATAGACAAAATTTACTGTCAAGCAGCTATAAGAGCAGTTCTAAGAGCCAATTTAAGTATGTGTGAGTCAACCATCTATGAGCTTCTTCAGCCTTCAGAAAGTGGCAAGAAAGATACACTGGGATTAGATATTATTCCGGAAATCATGATTGGCGACGAGGTAAGAGATTTTGATCCTAGAATTCTCTTTCTTACAGAAGAAACAGGAAAAAGGCAAAGTTTGCTTTCACATCATCAAAAAAGCTCCACTTCGATAGTTTTTGTCTGTGATCCCACTGACCGCTCTTCTTTCTTGAAAAAATTTTTAAGGAGTTTTGGTGAAAAAGAAGAAAAGCTAAAATTTAAAGAAGTTGTCTCTCGAAAAAAAACTATGGAAAAATGGAAAAGCCTTTGTGGTGGTGGGCCGGTTTCTATAGCCGGAGCAACCTCGGCTATTACAGGAATCAAAGAAGGTAAGCCTCTCTTCAGCGTAATTCTAAATTATATAACTCAAGATATGGTGGTCGCATCAGAGGCTGGAATAAAAATCTTTTCCATCAAAAATTGGCCACTAGAAGATTATAGAAGAATAACTTTTAATCAGATTGTTAATGAATCCAATGAAATTAATTTTTCCCAAGAAAGAAAATGGAATTATAGTGATTATCAAACCTACCTTACTTTTCTAGGTAAGAGTGGGTACAAAGAAAATTTTGAAAACTCCAAGATATTTTTACCAGAATTCATGTCTGAAGAAAAATTGATTTACAATCAACCAGGTGGGCCCTCTCGAATCCTCTACCTCTCCTCTTTGTATGACGAAACGAAAACTGGTTTTATACTGGCTAATGGGGAAAAAATAGTTGAATGGATTCACTGGTTACCCTTTCTGGCTGTAAAACAAAGCGGAAAATCAATATTGAAAATGTATGAAATATCTTATGACCGACCATACACCAAAGAGGGCATCTTAATGGCGGTTAGTCCCATTTATAGTATCTTTTCTCATAACGAACAGGGGGATAGCTTTTTAAAACTGAGCAAGTTAGAAGACTTCCCCAACCCCACAAGGTATAGAGCCACTTTACTCGTTACCTTTCCTGGAAATGATTGGGTTTCTCAAAGAATGCAAAGATCTCTTTTTCGAGAAA
>PUMO01000181.1 GCA_003551405.1 Mollicutes bacterium
AATGGCACTCCATGAAAAAATGATCAAACGTGGATTGCGAAGCGATGTAGACTTGCGCGAAGAGAAACTTGGCTATAAAATCCGTGAAGCGCAAACCCAAAAAGTACCCTATCAACTCGTCATCGGTGATAATGAAGTCGATAGTGATACGGTCACATATCGCCGGTATGGGGCCGATGAACAACACACTGTAAAACTTGATGATTTTATTAACATGGTCGAAGAAGAAGTGCGGACGAAAGCTCGCCGTAAAGCATAAAAAAGCCTCGGTGCCTATGCACCGAGGTTTTTTTTCAGGCTGTTAATGAAGGATTCATCAGGGTCTATGTAAATGGTTTTTTGATGTTTATAAGTAACAAAACAGGGTTTTTGACCACGGATTTTTCTTATATGTTTTGCCTTGGTATAATCAACGGCAACACTGGAGGAATAACGCATCTTTGAATAGTGCGCCGCAAGCAATGCTGCTGTGCGAAGGGTGGTTTCTGTGATGTTTTCCAAATCAACCTTAGCCAAGACATGGCTACCTGGCGCATCCTTGACGTGAAACCACACATCATTGGGACTGGCCAGTTCATGCGTAATGTGCGCATTTTGTGTATTGTTCTTACCGACAAGGATGCGGACGCCCTGTTCATCGGTAAAGGTGAGATGCTTGGCCTTTTTACTGTGTTTTTGTTGTTTTTTCTTTTGTTTGGATAGGTATCCGTAGTCTTTAAGTTCTTCGCGCATTTCTTCTAAATCGGCCAAATCCGCATGGGTAAGCTGTTCATCAAGCAGTCTAAAGTACGCACGTTCGTTTTTGGCTTTGATGATTTGTCTTTTAATGTGTGGCAGTGCCTTCTTTTGTTTATTATATTTTTCAAAATAATCCTTGGCGTTTTCCACCGCATTTTTCGTACGGTCAAGCTCTATGGTTATCTGGGAATCGGTGGTGAAATCGGGCAGGCTAACGGTTTGTGCGCCTTGTGGGACTTCGTGAGGATAGGCGAGCAGGAGTTGTCCTTTAATCTCAAGATTGTCCGCTGCCTCCGCTTTTTGTTTTTCGATGTTCAGCTTTTCAATTTTTCGTGTGGTACGCTTAATGCCGTTGCGTACAAACTGCCTTAAGTCTTTGGCTTGTTGCTTATAGCGTTCAAGGGTGTCCTTTTTTGAATAAAAGGCATCAAGCATTTTGGACGCGGTATCAAAATGTTCCTTTTCTCCATCACGATGTGTGATGTTATAGGACGCATAGATAAGTTTTTCACCATGTAGGATTTGATAATCGTTTTCATTAAGCATTGTGATGAACGCCGCATGTTGCTTGGTTGTTTGACTGCGGTGCCACCATTCATTCGCAAATTGTGGTGAAATGCCCATGAACGCATTCATCAATGCTTTGGGCGAATCCAGTGTCTGGGTGAACACCTTGTTTCGTGCCTCTTCATCATAAGGGTTTTCACGGCTTTCAGAGGGCCATTCATAAGAAGCGGAAGGGACCATGGTACGTTGCTCAGTAAACGGATGGGTGTGGTTCAGACAATCAATGATGATTTTGTTTTCATCCGTAAGGATAACATTGGCATCCTTGCCGAGTGCCTCAAAGATGAGATCGCGATGGACCGTATCATTCAGTTCGTTTTTCTTGCGCACACGAATCAATGCAATGCGGTCATTTTTTATTTGTTGCACGGATTCAATGACGCCGTTTTCAAGATGCTTTCTTAAAAGCATGCAAAACATGGGCGGATTCAAGGGTTTATGATAATCCGCCTCAGTCAGATGCATGCGCGCTGTATGTTTGGATGCACTGATCAATAGTGTTTCATTACCACGCAAAGAAAAAAGGAAAGAAAAGTCCTCAAGTTGATAGATTTTATTGATGCGTTTTCCTGTGATGCTTGCCAGTTCGTTAATAACATGTCGCATGGTTATTCCGTCAAAACTCATAATATCACCATCGTTATTGTAGCACGTTTAAAAATAATTTAAAAAAAGTAAATTTATAGACTTACATTATCTTATTAAAAGTGTTATGATAATGATTAATAAAAGCATTGAATGGAGGGCGTCGATGAAACTCAATGAACGTGGATTATTGGTTGTTCTAAGCGGTCCCTCCGGTGTAGGCAAAGGCACTGTCAGAAAAGCCTTGTTTGATCTAGAGGGGCATGATTTGGTATACTCAACATCGATGACTACGCGTCCACCACGTTCGGGCGAAATTGATGGTGAAGATTATTACTTTGTCTCCCATGAAGAATTTGAACGACGCATTAAGAATGATGCGTTTTTAGAGTGGGCTGAGTTTGTCGGGCATTATTACGGAACGCCCAAAGACAAAATTGAAACGCACCTGAAAGCTGGCAAGGAAGTTGTGCTTGAAATCGAAGTGCAAGGGGCACTGCAAGTCAGGGAAAAAGCACCAGACGGTGTATTCATCTTTGTGGCCCCACCCAATAAGGAAGCACTGTATCGCCGGTTGCTAAGACGCGGGACCGAATCGACCGACACCATCCAAAAACGGATGGACAAGGCTGAACGCGAATTTCCGCTTGCTCATAAGTATGACTACATTGTTATCAATGATGAAGTGACCAATGCGGCGGACCGGGTGCTTGCGATTATTCGCGCTGAACATGCAAAAACTGAAAGAAGTATTCATAAATATAACGAGCTCATGGGAGTCCATGAAGATAATTAATATCTTAGTGAAAGGATGATAGCATGGCTAAAAATACTGAAGGATTGCGCTATCCGTCCATCGACGAGTTGCTTGAAAACATTGATTCAAAATACAAACTCGCGTATGCCGCGGCAATGCGTGCAAAAATAATTCGTGATAAAAATGACACCACAATCGATGCCAAATGTTCCAAACCGGTCGGGGTAGCGCTTGAAGAGATTCAAGACGGTAAAGTGTCAATCAGTTTTAAAAAATAAGTAGATTTAAATCTACTTTTTTTTTGCTGCGCGTATGCTATAATTGACTTAGATTTTGGAGTGTTGAGACTATGGAAAAAGCCTTTCAGACCTTGCTCAATGTGCTTGACTTGGCGGATGAAAATGAGAAGTATCCCGGCAAGCTAATCGAGCTTGAAGTAGAAGAAGCCACCAAACAATGGAACTTTGTGATAGAATTTGAAAAACCTCTAGAGATAGAGGTTTTTAAACGTTTTATTAATCGAATGGAACAACTGCCGATTACGTTGGATGCCTGCAGTAGTGTGAGCTATACCCTTGAGTATGCACAAACCGATACTGATATACTTAAAGACTATTATCGTTATGCCGTAGAACGTCTTAAATCTGTGCGTCCGCGTTATTCAGCTATCAGCGATATGGACGTCGAACAAAAAGACACCCATTTGACCGTTGTGTGTCCAGCAGATGG
>PUMO01000172.1 GCA_003551405.1 Mollicutes bacterium
CGCCCATCATCTGTAAGATTTGTGGACGGAATTCTACAGTTTCTCCGAAAATGAAGAGATATTCTGCCCATTCAAATTCTTCAGGAGAAAGCCCCATTTGTTCAAAGACACCGTTCGCAAACCAGTTTTTCTCGGTACGCAAGTGATTGCGGTGCTGGGACATGCGCTCTGAATTGTTGTTCAAGACGCTTTGGTTTGAACCATAGACATTGTCGAAAAATTCGCTGTTAAATAAATATTCAACTTTTGCAACATCAGTGCCATAAAGTGCACCAACGCGGCCCTGTGCATATTCAAACAGTTCATCAGCGGTCACGGTGATGTCATCGGTGCTTGCGACGGCTTCACCATCACCGGCTTCATAAAGGTCATTTCCGACTTGCATTTCATATTTCGCGGCCAACTTGCTGTCGTGGATGACCAGGTTGTGCTCGGCATGAAGGTCAAACATGGCTTCTTGCATGGCCTCTTCGCCGATCAGTGTGTCGACGTATTCTTCACGCATGAAAGATTCATCCATATCTTCAAATGCTTCAACGTCTTCAAAATCCACACCATAGAAGAACATGAGTTCGTTTTCTATTGTTTCACCTTCAACTGTGTATGGGTGTTCACTTTCTCTTAGATCGTGCCAAATGCTTTGTGAAAGATTATCATAGAGTTCATCCCCGCGGCGCTCACCAAGCATCTGTAAATCATATTGATTGAAACTGAAAGCGTCCACCTCTTCATCAACGAGGTCACTGCCGCTTAAGGATGTATCGACATTGTCAGTATGCTGATTCATATAGTTGTGGATGTCGATGAAAAATTCCAGGACTTCATCATCATCAAGGGCATTGGTGTTGTCACTATCAAAATTCTCAACATCTTCAATGTCCTCTTCACCAACATATTCACCAAATCCACCTTCAAAGTCCTCTACAAGGTTGAAATGGTTAAAGACGTTACGCATTTCCGCTTCGTTGTAAAAACGCAGCGGAACGACCGTGGCGTCCCCTTGGAGGAAGTCATTGTAAAAAGACTCCAAATCGTCATCACTGATATAGTTTGGATCACTTTCGTCTTCAGTGCGGTATAAATCGCGGGTATAGTTCATTTGCGCGATATACATACGCATGTATTCATCAACACTGTCAGGATCTTCAGGGTCCCAGCCTTCTAGGAGAATGCGGTCCTGAAAATCAATTTCCATTTCTTCTTTTTCACCTTCGGTCAAACGATCCAGTTCTTCAGGGTCGTTCGTACCATAGGTGATGCGGTTGATTTCCGCTTCAATTTCTTCTTCACTCACCGCATCGATGTAGTCACTGAGCAATTGCTGGTCGATATAGTTCGCCAGATGCTGAATGCCGTCGCGTGAGCGAATACGGTTATAAAGCTGTTCATTGGTGATGTCGATGCCATCAAAGCTCATATATGTGTCATCGGGATTGCTTAATTCTGGGTCCTCTTCGCCACCTGCGATTGCGTTACATGCCACAGAGGCAATAATAACGACAACAATGATTGAAAATATCGCGATGCCGCGTTTAACGATTACTGATTCCATAGTTGTGTCACACTCCTTATAAAATACGCAATTTATAGTGTACCACTTATCTTTATATAATACAATATGAAAAAAAGCATTGGTTTCATACGTCAGTAAGTTGCAAAAAAATGTCTGAACAATTGCATGCTAAACGTTATCATGTATAATATTGGTTGGAAGTGGAGGTGGACCCATGGAAGTGACAATACTGGCAAGCGGTTCAAAAGGCAATGCGGCGTTCATTGAAGATGGTGACACTGCAATCTTGATTGATGCTGGCATTTCTTATAGGCAAATCACGTTGCGCATGGGGGAAAAGGCAAACAGACTTGCAAGCCTTGATGGCATCATTGTGAGTCACGAGCATAGTGATCACACAAAAGGCCTCGAACAAACCCTCAAGCGTACAATGGCACCGGTTTATACCGCGAAAAAAACTTATACAAAAATTAAAGACAAACTCCCCATGGACCATACCATGACGCCAATAGAAGAAGACGTTCCATTTATGGTGGGGTCTTTAATCATCACCCCGCTTAAGACCAGTCACGATGCGGCGCATTCGCTAGGGTTCATCATTGAAGCGGATGACAAACAACTGGTCTTTATCACCGACACGGGCTTTTTACAGGAAGATGATTTTCACCGCATTCGAAATGCCCATATGTATGTGTTAGAATCAAACTATGATGTGGCCTTGCTTTTTGATTCGGCGCGACCGTTTTATTTGAAAAAACGGATCGATTCAGTGCGGGGCCATCTGTCAAATGCCGATTCGGCGTATTACCTTACGCAGCTTATCGGCCCAAGGACACACTCCATTGTCCTTGCCCATCCCAGCCAAGAATGCAATACCGAAAGTTATACCCTGGCGACGCTTCATGATGTTTTTGCGGCGTATGACAAAGTCCCTGAAAATTATGACATCCACGTTGCCAAGCAACATCAACCGAGTAAAGTGTTCAAGATATAAAAAATAAAAAGGATAAAAAAGGAGTTGTGAACAATGGTTCTGAGCAATCAAGACCATGAGACCCTCATTAAAAATACGGTCAGTGAGGCACTGAATGTCAATAAGGATGAAGTTTCCATCGATTTCCGCCTTATGGGTGGCATGTCCAATTTCACCTATGTGATTGATGTTGCGGGGACACGCTATACCTTCCGCATCCCCGGTAAAAACGCGGAAAACTTTGTGAACCGCGACATTGAAGCATACCATATTGACCTCATCAAACCACTTGATTTGAATAATGAGACCGTCTATTTCAACAAGGAAAACGGCATCAAGATTGCCAAATATATTGAAGGCACCCCGCTTCATGAAGCCAAACCACTCAATTATTTAGAGGCATCAGCCGATGCCCTTAAGACCATCCATGAATCAGGGCTGAAAAGCACGTATGATTATGACCCGTTTGGGCGCATTGAAACGTATGAAGGGTATGTCAAAGACAAAGGACTTTCCCACGAGGATCGTTACTTTGAATATAAAGACACCCTTTATTCCTACCAACCCTTTTTGGACCAGTTTGAGCGCACGCTTACGCATGGCGATGCGCAAGTGTCCAATTTCGTCATTACCGAAAACGGCACCCTTAAGTTGATGGACTGGGAATTTACAGGCATGAACGATCCGTTCTTTGATCTCGCGCAGTACGGCAATAAGGACTTCGACCATGCGGTTGCCCTCCTTGGCGTTTATCTTGGGCGCACGCCGAATCATGAAGATTTCAAGCGTTTATACCTTTGGCGTGTGGATCTATGCCTGCAGTGGCATAACGTTGCGTTATATAAACACGCAATTGGTTTGAGCGATGATTTACAGATCCCATTTGA
>PUMO01000115.1 GCA_003551405.1 Mollicutes bacterium
CGTAGCTATCGTCATCATCGTAGCTGTCGTCATCATCGTAGCTATCGTCATCATCGTAGCTGTCGTCATCATCGTAGCTGTCGTCATCATCATCGCTGTCGTCATCGTAGCTGTCGTCATCGTAGCTGTCGTTACCATCTACAATGGTTCCGATTTTGGGGACGCGGTCCAACATTTCTCTACCGTGACGATCGTTCGTGTCAAGTTCTTCTGTTAAATCTTGACCCGCTTGGACTTGTCCCTGATGAGTGCCCTCATTCCAGTAAGAAGAATCGGTCATGTCATAGACATATCCATCGACTGCAACGTAAGCATCGGCGCCATCCTCGCCATCATATTCAGCGAGTTCTTCAAGCGTAAACTCACGCAAGGATTCATCCGGTGTTTCTTCAGGCTCACTTTCGGTTTCCCCATTCCCGCATGCTGCGAGTGTTGCCATAAATATCAGAAGTCCAAAAGTGAACAAAAGTTTTTTGTTAAATTTCATCAGTAAATCCTCCTATTTAATTTTGGTGTATACCAGTTATTATGTATACTATCATCAAGCAAAGAAAAAATCATGACTGGTGCTTTGAAAATTTTTTGCCTGGAATATTGAGGCCATTTAAAAATTTTGACCCTACCAATAGTAAGTTTAAAATAAAACAGGGGCTAACTACTATTTAACGGTAGTCATTTCGCTCACAGGCAATGTGCGCTTAAAAGACAACCATCCATAACTCACTGCAATGATCACAGCCGTCCAATTGATAATCACTATGCCCCACCATACACCATCAATACCCATTGATAGTACAGTCCCCAGTAAATAAAAAAGACCAATTGGGATCAGCTGACGGTAAATGCCAATGTATAGTGCAAACATTGGTTTTTTAATGCCTTGAAGCATGGATACAGTGATATTTAAAATGACATAGCTTAAAAAAGCCAATGCCTCAATACGCAGGTAACGCGTCCCAGCCGAAACGACCGCTTCAGTGTCATCAAAAAGCGCAATTAAAAAGGATGAAAAGGGAAAAATGAACATGATGCCAGCCGTCATAATCATGAGTCCAATTAACGTTGATCGCTTCCAGACCTTTAAAATCTGGGTCCGCTCACCCGCACCAAAGTATTGACCCACAAGCGTAATGACCGCAACATTGATGCCCAGTGTCGGCACCAACGCAAGTTGTTCAATCCTTATGGCAATGCCATACGCCGCAAGGGTCTGGCTCCCACCATAAAACTGGACATAAAAATTAATGACAAAAACACCCAGTGCAATGGTCGCATTGTTCATTGTGGCAGGGATGCCTTGTTTTGCGAGACTTAAAACATCCGCTTTATTAAACGTTAAGTGTTTAAACATTGTGTGTAAAAACCATGATGAACGCCTGACTTTACTGAAAAGATAAACGCTCCCACCCATTTGGACCAAAACAGTCGCAAGACCAATCCCAGCGGTATTAAGGGCGGGAATCACCCACACACCATGAATGAGTAACGGATTGAGTCCAATATTAATTATGCTTGCGACGATTAAGAAATTGCGAAATGGTTTGGTGTTGCCTTGTGCATATAAAAAGCCATTGAGTGTGAAGTTGATCATAAAAAATATAAAACCGCCCATCACGACGGTGGTGTACTGTAATGCAAAGGTTTTGGGCGCAGTTTCTGCGTTTTGAACATCAAAAATAAAATCAGCCACACTTGGCGCAATGAACGGAACGACTAGACCAATCCCCAGGGCAATATATAAGGCATTTTTGAAAAGTGACAAGGCATTTTTTTGCGCATTCGCACCAATCTCTATTGCGGCTAAGGCATTAAGGCCGTTGCCAATCCCGCTTGCTAAGGACATCAGTAAAAAAAAGACAGGGAACGCAAGCGTCATCCCCGCAATGGCGTCTGTGGATATTTGACCAGCGTAAAAGGAGTCAACAATATTAAAAAGTGTGTTGAACAAAAAGCCAATCATTGCCGGAACGGCAATGGTTCGAATGCGAGAATTAAGGGTCAGTTGACGTGCTTTATCCATGATGTCACTTCCTTTTTTAATAGTGTCCCACATTCATTATACAAATCAAACAGTAGTGCTTTTAAATATTCACGCGAGCCTTTGTTTGTCTCTATAGAAACGCGTCACTTAAAAAGGGTACGCGTTTCAACGAAACACTTTTACATACGTTTATGGTCGCACAATAATGGTTAGTGTCATAATGAGAACGCCACTGAATCTTTAAATAATTCAGTGTTATTTTAATTAAACCATTCTTTAATAAGAAATGTTGACATCGATACTTCAAAGCTTAAAGTTAAGCTTTAAAGAAAAGGTTTTTAAACTACTGTGCTACAATAAAGTATAATAAATGAAAGGGGGCGTTTTCATGAATGAACGTTTGATTGGTTTCAATAAGATTATGGGCGGACTGCATCTGCTTCAAGGAACCGTTATTTTAATTCTTTCTTTAACAGTGAGCACATTTCGAGATTTTCGACCAACCATTTTCGCACGCTTTTTTGAAGTTGACGGTCAAGGGGGATATGGGCTACAGACACAGGCACTGTTTGATTTACCCTTTGGGATTATGGTGGCACTTTTCTTACTGCTAAGTGCATTGTTTCATTTTTTGATTGCGTTTGTGTTTAAGAATCAGTATCTACGATGGATTGAACAAGGCATCAACCCGCTGCGGTGGTACGAATACGCGCTTTCATCGTCGATCATGATTGTTTTGCTTGCGGCGTTATTTGGGCTATTGACGCTTGAGGCGGTTGTGTTAATTTTTGCGATGAATGCCTTGATGAATCTGTTTGGATTACTTATGGAGAAGATGAATCCAATTGATAGGACATCGACGGACTGGACACCTTATAACTTCGGATGGATTGCGGGCATTATGCCGTGGGTACTTATTGTGATTTATATGCTTAATAATGGCGATCTTTCCATGCTTCCATGGTTCGTGATTCCCGGATTGATTTTTTACTTCTTGACATTCAACCTGTTTGGCTTCAATCAATTGCTTCAATATAAAAGGGTGGGGCCATGGCAGTCTTATGTGTTTGGTGAGCGGATGTATGTGTGGCTCAGCCTTTTTGGTAAATCAATTTTGGCTTGGGTTGTGTTTCTGGGGATTATCCTTGCATAACCTTAACTATCACATGATAAAGCAAATCAATTGCATTAAAACGTTTTCAGACGTATTATTTAATTATCAAAAACTTTAAGGAGGCCGTTTCATGGAAGAGATTAGTTTACAAATTTGGCAATTTGAATTGGTTTCACATGTTTTAACGCTTGGGTACGCCGCCATGGCCGCACCCTTTTATATTGAAGCAATTGATTGAA
>PUMO01000036.1 GCA_003551405.1 Mollicutes bacterium
ACCATACCCCTAATTATGGTGGAGGGGGACGGATTTGAACCGCCGAACCCGAGGTAGCAGATTTACAGTCTGCCGCGTTTAGCCACTTCGCTACCCCTCCACAAAAAGTGCGTCTCATTTAAGCGCTATTGTATTATAGCAAAGACATGTACCAAAATCAACCATTCGCAAACACAAAAAATGGCATGGGCACCCATGCCATAGCTTTAGGATTCCACTTTATAACCTTTACTTTCAATAAGCTCTTTTGCTTTAGAGATGTCGCCTTTTTTAAAACTGACAATGCCATTATCAAGATCGACTTTCACCTTTTTAAATCCATTGTCCTTAAGCACAGTTTCAACGGCCATTTTGCAATGTCCACATGACATGCCTGTTACTTTTAATTCCATATAATATCTCCTTTTTTTGTTTATAGTCATCACTGGTAAAACGCTAAATCTAAGTTAGAATAAAGCATTTATATTTTTAACTCTGATTATCTTTTCTAAATGACTCACAAACATAGACAATTTCATCCTTGTGCTTAATATGCTTAAGAACCTCTGCATAATCCTTCTTGAGACAATCACTTTTTTCACGATAAGATGCGATGGATTCAAGCAAAAAAGCTTGCACTTTAAACGTTACAGTTAAATAATAATAGATGCGCACCTATCCTCTTTAGACTTCAATCAAATGTACTTTTTTAGTAAATTAAGATGTTTGGAAGCACTTACTTGGCGAACATTGGTAACCGCTTAAGTGCACAAACACGATGTTCATATTCAAAAATCAACTAACGACCGGTGGTATAGTCGGGTTGGAAAGCTGTTTGAAAATCGCTGGATAATCCATATATAATCACACCCTTAGTTATTGTATATCACTCATGGTACCTACTTGTAAAAGAATATGATGTGCAATAATCACTTTTAAACCATTTTACTTGTCAACGTCCTGTTTTATTCGTATACTAACGATATAAGGAGGAAGTGCCCATGGAAACACTGACAAGTTACGAAGCGTTTAAAGCGGTCATTCAAGAACCATTTGTCATGATTGTTGCCAAGACACACGGATGCAATACATGCAAAATGATTAATGCACACTTACACGCGACGGTTAAAGCATTTGATGCGTTAAAAAAATATCAAATCTTTGTTGATGATGTCGATCAATTTCGCGGGGAGCAGGTTGTTTTTAGCGTTCCCACTGTTCTTATCTTCTCTGAAGGTAAAGAAATGCTCCGCGAATCAAAATTTATTGATACCAATAAAATCAACCGTTTGATTGATATGGCTTTATAAATAAACGGATTGAAATGTCAATCCGTTTTTTGTTTGGCCTCAAACAATACTTGAGCTGTCAAAGTGTCTTCTCTATATATATCCACCCGCTTACCCGTCGTGGTTTGCATGACATGTAAGCGTAAATGATCGCCTTCAAACGCCTCTTGTCGAAATTTTACATGGATATTGTGAATGGTAACATTGTCAACCCAGTCCCGCTTTAACGCTTGATACGCATAATAAGGATAATAGGCATTGTTCAAATGGTTGTTCACATCAATACCCTGATGCGACACACGCGTATCGACTTGATATAGTGGGTCTCCACCTTTGTTGTCCCATTTGTCAAACGCCAGCATGGTAGGCTCCTTTAGCGCATCCGTGAAACGTTCAAGCATGTCTTGTGTGGGTCTTACGAATGCCTTAGTGTCGATGTTGATGAGTGCAAATTTCCCTTTACCCTGCATTATGGTATTATGCGCGGCATCTTTTCCACTGTATATACGGTACCCATACATGCGTTTAAACGAATAAGGCAGTGTTCCCACTCGAAAATATTCACCACTTGAAGGCCAACGATTAATAGTGATTTGATATTCAACCAAAACCCAAGCCAATCGATGTTTCAAATGGTAAGCAGCGCCCATACCATAACTTTCCGCATTGCGTTCCATAATGTCATTTAAATAAAGAAAAAGTGTGGGGACCATAAGTCGTCCTCCACGATCAGCGTTAAATCGCTCAATATAATAATCTCTTTCAAACATTCAATCACCTCCAACGGCTAAATTATATCATATCATTGGTTGATTGTGCTTTTTCGCTTATAATAAGGCTGAGGTGATTATATGAACATCGCACTAATCGCACATGATAAGAAAAAGACAACGATGCTGAACTTGGTCAAACTCTTTAAACCCACGCTCAAACACCATAATCTAATGGCCACAGGGACAACCGGAACACGCATCATAGAAGATACTGGATTAGAGGTCAGACGGTTCCAAAGCGGTCCTTATGGTGGAGACCAAGAAATTGGTGCCCGTGTTGCACAAGGAAAGGTTGACCTCATCATATTTTTGCGTGACCCACTCACCCCTCAACCACACGAACCTGATGTAACAGCACTGTTTAGACTGGCTGATGTTTATGAAATACCAATGGCAAGCAACATCGCAACGGCTCGATTGTTACTTGAAACAGTGAAATCTCTCACATAATATAAGGCATCCAGGCCTAGACCTGGATGCCTTTATTCATTCAATGCCTGTTTATTAAAAAGCGATATGTTGGCAAATAGTAACAAAATGCTCAGGACAATGACAGACAACAAGGCACCATACGCCTCAGACCATGTTAATTGATCTTGAACGATCAACATAGGAAACGCATAAAGTCGCCATGGCATCCATGCGAATGGTCCTTGGTCAAAACCACTGAGTGCACCAAACAAAATATATAAGACAATTCCGACGGTCAAGCTCATGATATAACTCCCGTTAAAATGGGCAATAACACCGACCAAAAGCATAAAAAATTTAATAAGCATCATGAACACCAAGATGGCAAGAGTAAACAGTAAAACATTAAACCCTTCAAAAATCGCCATCGCATAAAACGCAAATATGATACTTCCTATGACTAGCGATGCAAAAATAACATGCGTGGCCACAGTCAACTTTGCAAGGACAATGCGGTGGCGTGCAATGGGGTGCGTGAGAAGATAGGGATACATGTTTTGTGATTTTTCTTTCGTAAACATGCCCACAATGATAAAAAGCACCACCAGGAAAAAGATTTGTTGGTAATTGTTAAAAAACTGTGCATGCGCATCAACAATGGTCCCTTCAGATATATTTATATTCTCAATACCTTCTAAAGCTAACGCCCACTCAAGAATATGATGAATATAGCGTGCGGTGATGACACTTAAAAGGCTCAAAAATATAGCCAATACGCTTAAAACCATCGCGCGTGGCGTTTTTAAAAAATAAAACAGCTCATATTTATAAAGTGTTTTCATTGAGCACCTCCACAAACGCATCCTCAAGGGAAGGCACTTTTTCATAGACGGCGGTTATCTTTTCATCCACAGACGCAAGTGCACTGAATAGTTTGGCAGGGGTTGCATCGGTCAATGTGACTTCAAGGTGCTTTTCCTTTTGTGCAATGGCCTTGATCCACGTTTGATCAGTTAACATGTCCTTGATGCGCTCTAAATGCAATGTGTCAATAATATACGTTGTATCGATGGCCGGCGCAATGACTTGAGAGACAGGGCCCTCTTTAAGCATTCTTCCTTGTTCTATAAGTCCAACGCGATCACAAATTGCTTCAGCCTCACTTAAAATGTGCGTTGAGTAAAGGACGCTGGTTTCTTTAGCGACTGACTTGATGATTGTTAAGAATGCCCGACGACCAATTGGGTCAAGTGCACTGGTCGGTTCATCCATAATAATAAGCCTGGGTTCTTGCATTAAAGCGTTCGCTAACGCGAGACGTTGCACCATCCCCCGTGAATATGTCCCAACTTTTTGATTCAGACGCAAAAGACCAATGCTGTCTTTAAGTTCATGGATTTTTTCCAAGGTCTTTTTTGAATCATATCCACAAAACTCAGCCGTTAACTCTAAAATTTCACGACCTTTGAGATACGGCGGAAAACTGGGCACGTCCGGCATATAAGCCACCATTTTTTTAAACGTATAATCGTCTTTATTAAGCGTTTTCCCATCAAATGTAATGGTACCTGATTCATAAAAGCTCAGCTGCATCAACACATTGAGTGTCGTTGTTTTACCAGCCCCGTTTTTACCGATAAACCCATAAATTTCATTGGCATTCACCGTTAACTCAAGCTCATCAAGGGCTTTAAAATTCCCATAATACTTATTTAACCCTCTAATCGTCAAAAGTGGCATAATCACGGCCTCCTAAAAAATATACAATCCATGCAAAATTAATGATTAACACCACAAGCGTCCATCCAAGCTTGGATAAGCCTTTGACAGCACGTTCTTGTTTATATATATCAAGAATACTGACAATGCGCATAACAATATCCAAAAGCACAAAAGGGATCGCAATAAGCAAAAGGTCATAAAATTCACTCATGATGGCCTTCCTTATTGTCCATCTCGTGAAGACCACTAATGCTACTTATTAAATAAAGAATTGCAGTCAATTGATTAAAAAGCAAATTGATAGCGCCCCAAATAACCTGCCAGACAAACAAACTGCGCACACGGGCATATTCATAATGACCGCGAATCATTTTACTGAATAAAATAAGATTGATGATAAACACAATGCTCCAAATAACAAACATTCCCATAAGGGTGAATCCAAGTACCCTGGCAATAGTTTCAACCAAAGATACATTGATTTCAAATGCACGGGCAATCTCATCAATGACCTCATGATAAATAAAACCTTGAGACAAAATCATCACACCAAGTAAAAGAAGCGGTATAAGATAAAGTGCCTCTGCCACAAGTCCTGCAATGGTTGTGCCTTTTGAAAGAGAATTTATTTTATACATAAAAATCTCCTCCTTTCATGTTCATTATACATGAGAACGTCACATCACACATGTAAAATTAAGCCATTACACTTAAAAAAGCGCGAAAATTCGCGCTTTTTTCAAATATTAAAGCATTCTTTAAACGAGGAGAGCCTACTTTGGTTAAGCATTGTACTCATTACAAATGTCACTTGATTAAACGTATTGTTTTACATTAATCATAAAACGGTAAACCGCTCAATAAAGGTTTAAAGTAGCCCTGACATTCTGAAAACAACCACAAAGAAAAAGATGGTGAACATTGCAAGTGCAGTCGACCATATCAATATTTGTGACGCAAGTTCGTCATCACCTTCAAGACCTTGCGTAACTGCAACCGTTGCGACGGCAGTCGGTGAAGCAAAAATCGCAATCAAGCCGGCCCATGCGCCATCAAAATCAATGATATGACGCATCATATACGCGATTATAAAAACTAAGGCCGGCAAAATCAGTAATCTTCCTGCAACCGCAATCACAATGGGCCTAAGCAAATCTTGAACACGCGTCAGTTGAAATTGCCCCCCCACTGCAATCAGTGCCATGGGTGTCGCCGTCTCACTAAGCATATTCAACGTTTCATCTAAAAAGCTAACATTATCTCTAATCATAAACCAGCCCGGTTGGAATACGAACGCCACAATACCGAGAAACACCGCAATCATCAGCGGATCGCTCACGGTTTTATATAAAAGTTCCTTAAGCGCACTGAAACCAAACTTACCATTATTTTGCCATGCACGGAAGACAAATATACTCAGGAAATTAACCACAGGTATCAAAAAAGCATTGAGCATGACAATCACGCTGAGTGTATCATCCCCGCCAAGTCTTAAGGCAAGTGGAATGCCTATAAGTGTATAATTCCCACGAAAAAGCGCCTGTACAACGACGGGGCGCTGTTTGCTCGTAATCTTGGGCTGAGCAAGAACAAAAACTGTTGATATAACAGTCACAACAAGTACCATGATGGTCGCAAACCAAATCACGGACCAGTTCAGTGCACTCAAATCTTCAATATTCGCAATGGTTGTAAATATCAATGCAGGCAATGCGACTAAGAAAATAAATTTGTTGAGATGGGACACAAACGTTTTAGATACAACCCTTTTGCTTCTAAGGAAATAGCCGATAAAAGCAAGCGCCAATAACGGTGCCAGGGCATTGAACGCAAATACAAAACTTTCCATTGTCATCACTCAAATCTAAACTGTGAATTCTGTTCAATTTTATCATAACCGCACATAAATAACCATCGACTTTGCTTGATAAAACCGATGTTTTCTTATATAATCTGCTTTATCAGATTAAAGAGAGGTAATATTATGAACCTTCCCTTCAATTATACAAAAACCAAAAGCCATTATGTTCAATACCATAACGGAGAAACGTGGGAACAAGGACATTTACAGCAAAAAGAAAATCTAGAGATTAACCCAATGAGTACGTCACTACAATATGGTCAGGAAGCTTTTGAAGGACTAAAAGCTTACCGGGGACAAGATGGACGTGTCCGCCTTTTTCGCATTGAGGAAAACGCCAAACGATTCATTCGCTCTGTAAATTTTTTACATATGCCTGCGCCGACTGTAGATATGTTCATTGAAGCGGTTAAGCAAACAGTCTTTGATAATCTCGATTATGTGCCCCCTTATGATAGCGGAGGAACCCTTTATATCCGGCCCTACATGATTGGCATTGGTGGACAACTGCCCCCAGCGCCATCAAAACATTATTTATTTGGCGTTGTTGTAATGCCTGTAGGCCAATTGTTTGAACCTTTAAAACCAATTTCATTGAAAGTGACACACTTTGACCGTGCGGCACCCAATGGTACAGGGTCTTATAAAGTCGGCGGCAATTACGCAGCAAGTATGTATGCACAAAACGAGGCCAAAAATGCTGGATACAACGATTGTTTGTTTTTAGACCCAAGAACCCATGAACACATTGAAGAGGTCGGTGTCGCCAATTTTTTTGGCATTACAAACGACAATACGTACGTAACACCGGAGTCGCCATCCATATTAAGAGGCATAACCAATTTGAGTCTTCAATATATAGCAGCGGAAGAATTCAATATGGATGTGGTTAAGCGCCCTGTCCCTTTAGAGGAACTAAACGCTTTCAAAGAAGTGGGAGCCTGTGGAACCGCCGCAGTCATCACACCAATTGAAAAAATTGCGACCGATGAACAAACATTGACTTTTCCTGAAGCCACCAATCAAAACAGTGTCACTGCAAAACTTCATAACCGGTTGAAAAATATTCAGTTTGGTGATGAAACCCCACCAAAAGGCTGGATTACGTTTGTCAATTGACGGATGCAAATGCATCCGTTTTTTGTTACAAAAAAAGACCAGAAAATCTGGTCTGTTAGGTAAAATTGGTGACCCGTATGGGATTCGAACCCATGAATGCTAGCGTGAAAGGCTAGTGAGTTAAACCGCTTCTCCAACGGGCCACATGGCGGAGTAGGAGGGATTTGAACCCTCGCGCCGGAAGACCGACCTATACCCTTAGCAGGGGCACCTCTTCAGCCAACTTGAGTACTACTCCATACGTAGCTGCCAATTTGCAGCTACTATATAATAATATATTTATGTGTGACTGTCAACTGCGTTTAACGGCAATTTCAAATTGTTCTCAACCGCTTGAAACAACGTTGAAAGGGTCATTTCTTTGTAGGGTCAACCATTGAAAGCTGCAAGCGGCTACGTTCCATGTCCACCCCTTCAACCCATACGTCCACAATATCCCCAACTTTTACAACATCCATCGGGTGTTTAACAAAAGATGTTGACAATTTGGAAATGTGAACCAAACCATCCTCTTTAACGCCGCAATCCACAAATGCACCAAAGTCAACCACATTGCGGACGGTCCCCTGTAGTTTCATGCCTTCTTTAAGATCACTAAGGGCAAGCACGTCGCTTTTTAATATGGGCGCAGGGGCTTGGTCTCTTGGGTCTCGCATCGGACTTTTAAGCGCATCCAATATGTCGTTGATGGTCGGAATGCCTGCTTTCGTCACCTCTACAAAGTCTTCTGCTTTCACATGGGCCAATTTTTCTTTGAGCGCCTCACTGCCGAGCATGGAAGAATCAGCATCAATAGAGGTCAGGATTTGTTTCGCATCGTCATAGCTTTCAGGATGAATCGGCGTTTTATCCAAAGGTTCTTCACCTTTAATAATCCGTAAAAAGCCCACTGACTGTTCATAACTTTTTGCGCCCAGTCCTTTAACGTTTTTCAGTTGCTTACGGTTTGTGAAGGCACCTTTCGTTTCACGATGGTCAATCATGGCATTCGCAACTTTCTTGGAAATGCCAGCCACGTACGTTAAGAGTGCCGCAGACGCAACATTTGCATCGACACCAACACGGTTAACAGCCGTTTCAACCGTAAAATCTAGCGAGTCACTAAGTTTGGATTGACTGACGTCATGTTGGTATTGCCCAACACCAATGCTTTTAGGATCTATCTTTACCAGCTCACTTAAAGGATCTTGAAGTCGTCTGGCAATATTTATGGCACTGCGTTCTTCCACTTGTAAATCAGGAAATTCCTGCTTGGCAAGCTGTGACGCTGAATAGACGGATGCGCCTGCTTCATTGACGATTGTATAATATACCGTTTGATCCATTTTTTTAATCGCATCCACAATAAACCGCTCGGTTTCACGTGAAGCGGTACCATTTCCAATCGCGATAACATCGACACCATACGTGCTAACCAAACGTTCAACCGTTTTGAAAGACGGTTTCAAAGCGTCTTCATCAAGCGGTTTACCGTTATTTTTGGGATGTGGATAAATCACGTCAACTTCTTTAAGTGACCCCATGGTATCAAGCACAGCAAGCTTACAGCCGGTACGGAAGGCTGGGTCGATACCCAGAACCACTTTGTCTTTAAGTGGCGGAGAAAGCAACAATGATTGCAAGTTCTCCGCAAAAATCTCAATCGCCCCATCTTCTGCCTTTTCAGTCAGTTCACTGCGCAGTTCGCGCTCGATTGAAGGGGCAATTAAACGCTTATAAGCATCTTCAATCGCAGATTTGACATAGTCACTGCTTGGCGCCAAGTCATTCACAACGTACTGACGCTCAAGATAGGTTGTGATTCTTGGTTTATCACCAGTAATTTTGACCCGAAGTACTTTTTCCTGTTCTCCGCGGTTAATCGCCAGTACACGAAAGCTTTTAATCTGTTTAACTGGTGTTTGAAAGTCATAATACATTTCATAGATCCCTTTAGGGTCATCCGCATCCTTTTTCTTTTTGGTTTCGATCACCCCGTGGGAAAAAGTCTGATTGCGAATCCATTTACGGCTTTTCGCATCATCACTCACCAATTCCGCTATGATGTGCATCGCACCTTCAAGTGCTTCATCAACAGTCGGGACATCTTCTTTGATGTAAGCCTTCGCCGCTTCTTTCAAATCCGCGTTCATCTCAAACGCCATGATGGTATCTGCCAACGGTTTGAGTCCTTTTTTTTGCGCAATGGTGGCTTTGGTCTTTTTCTTTTCTTTGAATGGACGATACAAGTCTTCAATTTCAACCAATTGACGTGCCGCTTCAATGGACGCTTTTAAAGCATCATCAAGCAATCCTTTTTCATCAATGAGCCTTATGACTTGTTCTTTACGTTCCTTTAGCTGGTTTTGATAACTGTACGCCTTGGAAATGTCTCGAATGGTCTCTTCGTCCATTGAGCCGGTCATTTCCTTGCGGTAACGCGCAATAAAGGGGACTGTGTTATCTTCTAAGAGTCCAAGAACCGTTTCTATGCGGCTTTCTTTGAGACTCAGCCGTTTGCTCAGTTCGCTTATGATTGTTTTATCCATGATTGCCTCCATTAATTATATACGCCATTAACAATGTCATCGAGTAAATCAACAATTGGTTGGACACCTTCAACAGGCCCCTCAATAACCTCGCCATCACGCATCAAGAACATGGTGGGAACAGCTGATACTTGTCCTGGACGCGTCCCTTCAGCTTCTGCTTCATCAGCCAGTAGAGGGTATTCATCGCCATAATCATTATGGAATTCGACCAAATCATCCAATAGTTCCTGACACGCCGGGCATTCTTCCAAATAGACATATACCAAGTAAAGTTCACCCGTCTCATCGTAAGTTTCCAGTTCGTCATAATGATCAAAGTGAATGAAATTATCATAGGGATCGCCACCATTACATGCTGCGATTAAACCTATAAATATGAAAAATAAGGGAATCAATACATATTTGGTTTTCATCATACAACTCCTTTGGCTTGCATTCTAAGGAATTTATTCATGACAAGCAAGCCATATATTCTTTTATTCTTTATATGCGTCAAAATCAATGGTGGGGGCATCACGAATGAAACTCGATACCGATGCTTCACCATAAAACGATTCTTGAATCACATTATTATAGACAATATAGATCGCCGGCGCTTCCACACGGTCCATATCGTGTGCATAAAGCCCAATGGTTTCATGGATGTTTGCTGTATACACATCACCATCGTCTTCCAAGTAGGTTTTCAAAGAAAGCGCATCACCCATCAACGCGTCACTTTCTTGACTTAGACCATCCATATCCCGTTCATACGCAAAAACAATGTCCACCGCATCATGGCCAATATCATGCATATGTTGCCAGCGGTCCAGACGTGGATGGTCTTCATAGGCTTGTCCGTCAAAACTCTTTTCTAAGGGCTCTAAGCGACCGCGGTGCTCCGGGAAATGGAAACGCCCGTCTTCAAACCCTTCAATCATTTCTAAAATTGGGGTTCCCCCAAAATATCTATCCTGATATTCACCATCACGATACCATAGAATCTTCGGAGCACGGGTTTGAAAATCAAGCGGCCTTTCACCACTGATTTCACGCGTATTGATGCGCCACATCTTGGGCGCGTCCGGATTTTCCTTCGCAAAGGTAAATAAATCAGGATTAATCACCGCAGAGCCCTGGGTATCGCGTCCTAAAAAGTCCATATCGTATAAATAGACCATTTCATATTCATCCTGTCCAACATTCTCTAAGGCTTCCCATTCCCTAATAACCTCAAAGTCTCCGTATTCATAGCCTGCGTATGAGGGGGTTGCACAAGCTGAAATCACAATTAACGCCAACAATGTAAGCATGAGCATTATTTTTTTCATGTTTCACTCTCTCCTTTAACCGTGCACATCGCCACAGCATAATGATCACTATGGGCGATTGATATTTGAACGACGCCTTTAGAAAACGGTGATTCAACGACAGGCGCACCATATTCATCATACAAAACGTTCACATCAGAAAAATTAATCTGTTTTTCAAAACCCCGGTGGGCTTTCGTAAATGCTTCTTTAGCCGCAAATCTTCCCGCAAGAAACTCGACTTGACGTTTTCTTGAGGTGAAGGTATGGTATATGGCTTTTTCTTTTTCAGACAAAATTCTTTCAACCAGTTTCACGTGATTGGACCCTTCAAAACGTGAAAGTTCAACAATGTCAATCCCGATGCCATCAGTCTTCATACGCTTCAATAGCCTCCTTAGCAATTTTTGCAATGTTTCGGTAGCGGTGATTCAACCCGGATTTACTAATCGGCTTTTTGAAATGGTGTTTGGATAATTCACTCAGTTCAACCAATGATGCTTCTGGGTAGGTTTTTCTAAGGAAAATAGCTTCCTTAACGCTTTTTGGCAAACGTTCTTCATCGAGCAATTTTTCAATGATTTCAATATGTCTTAGCTGTTTATTCGCCGCTTCAAATGTTTTGTTTTGATTGGCGATTTCCATATTCATCACGCGGGTAATGGAATTGACAAAGTCCCGCTTGATTCTTGCGTCCTCATAATTGAAAAGCGCCGTACTTGCACCGGTAATCCTTAAAAAGTCCGCAATTTTTTCACTGTCTTTGATATAAACCAAATAGCCCCGCTTTTTCTCTAGCGTCTTCGATTTTAAGGAAAAGGTGTTCATCAGCTCACTTAGCGACTGCGCAAACGGTTGATTGGGCACCGCATTTTCCAAGTGATAAGAAGACGAGTTCGGATGATTGATACTGCCACCAGCCAAAAATGCACCGCGTAAATATGCACGCTGACAACACGCTCTTTGAATGATGGCATCATCAACCTTCTGCGCATAGCCTGTCTCTTCACTCATGAGGCCAAGCTCACGCACCATCATATTGACTTTTTCTTTGACAATCATCATATATTGATTCTTTTTTTGTAGCTTGACGCCTTTTTTACTAAAGACATCCACATTCACAGGGTAAAGCGATTTTACAAGATGAATGGCTTTACGTGCAAGTGGCAATGAGGTGGTTTGAAAGACTACACGCATGCCATCATGATTCAATGACAAATACCCGTTGATTGCAAGCAAGGCAGAAAGTGTCGCCACCTTACAACATGGGTCGTTTTCAATTTGTAATAATTCTTGTTTGGTATCCGATGTGAAAGACATAGCGCCTCCTATGGTTACGTGTGACGTTTAAAGAGATTTAAGAAAAGCCCAAGCATCACACCAAGTAGTGATGCGAAAAATGGTTGATACGTGCTTGGCAGTAAGAATGTTATGGTATGCGCAGGCATCCAAAATAATGGAACCGTTTTAAAAAGCATCTGAATAAACGCTGGATAATCAATTGTCTTAAGCGCACCACCAAGCGTTTTCCCACTACTAAGCAGACGGTATTCAATGAAAGCGTCACTAATGCGATGAAACAGCATCATCGTTGGCGCAAAAAACAGATTCATGAGCACACTGGAAAACAGTGCATGTGCAAACGTATTTCCCTCAAGGGGTAACATGCCCATACCCTGCATGGCAAGGACCCCTGCAGGGAATACTTGAAACACAATAACGACCATAATCCCGATGATGCCCCAAACAAGCGCTTTATATAACAATCCAGTCACTTGATAATCACCGCGTTTAATCCGCCGTGATATGATATCACCCATGCTTGCAAATAAAAAGAATTTCATAAATCCACCAATATAGGGATAACGGTCCGCAAACCCAAAGAAAGCATCATGTGAAGCAGGCAATATCACGAAAAACGTGATCACACCAATTCCTAAAAAAAACTGCCAATCTTTTAATCTCAAAGCGTGATGCCTCCAGCATATGTAAGCACAATATCAATCGCAACAATCATAAATATAACACCTTTCACATATCCGGGAATACGGTCAATGAACCTTGTTAATGTCGGGTGAACATAAAGAACTGCAAATGCCGAAAGCAATCCAAACAGCGTAGTTGGGATAACGCACGTAAATGGATATGCACAAACAGTAAATGTCATGCGGTAATCCCACAAAATGATGCTATAAAGGGAATGATGAAGTGTCCCAACACTGTGTTCTACCATGCCGGTCAAAAAAATGGCCACGATGATAAGACTGATTATTTTTATCACTCGCGGTAACGCAAACTGTTTCACCCATGCATAAAAAACAATGGTAAAGGCAACCGCCATCCCATACATCAATTGATAAGGCCCATATAGCAGGGAATTATCATGCCAATACCCTAAAAAAAACACATTGAGCATGCGTTCAAGCAGGAACCCAAGTATACCATATACAATCACATTACCCGCAATTGTTTTCATCACATCACCGCATTCATTATAACGCATCCCTAAGAAAAAAACGATGCCGAAACATCGTTTTACTCTTATTGGTTTTCAAGTGTTTCAATGTATTCACTGATGGTTTTAGATACAATCGCCCCATCGTTGGTTGCTGTAACTATTTGGCGCAAATCCTTATCAATCACATCGCCAATCGCAAATACGCCCGGTACCGCTGTGCGCATTTTACCGTCCGCTTCTATATAACCATCATCGTTGGTAATCCCGAGTCCTTGAGTAACCTGATTGTTGGGCACAAGTCCAATGAACATAAAGACACCTGCGACCGTTTTATCGAAGGTTTCATCCGTTTTAAGGTTTTTCAGGGTCACACTTTCAAGCGTGTCGTCGCCGTTGAATGATACTACTTCATGGGCAAGCAAAAAGTCAATCTTGTCATTCTTTTTCGTCTTATCAACGGTAGATTTATCGGCCTGGAGTGAATCAAGAATGTTCACAATCGTGACATTCACATCCATGCTTGTCAGATAAATCGCTTCATCAAGGGCACTGTTTCCTCCACCGAGCACTAGTACATCCTTGCCTTTATAGAATGCGCCATCACAAACCGCACAATAACTGATGCCCTTGGATTCAAACTTTTGTTCCCCAGGCGCATTGAGTTTACGAGGGTTTGTCCCTGTAGCAATGACAACGGTTTTGGTTTCATAAACAGTCCCGTCACTCGCATGGATTTCTTTGTGCGCACCCTTATCGACAATGTTGGCGATATCGCCATATTGATACGTTACACCGAGTTCCATCACATGATTAAACATTTTTTCACTAATTTCAAAGCCGCTCACACGACCAAAGCCGGGATAATTTTCCACTTCATACGTGTTGACCATGTAGCCACCCGGCGCAGATTTTTCAATAATCATAGTCTTTAGATTCGCGCGTTGTGTGTAAATGGCTGCCGTCATGCCCGCAGGCCCGGCACCAATAATAATGACATCGTACATAAACTTTTCACCTCGAGGTCTATTCTATCGCTTCTTCTTCAATAATTTTAAGGTAATGCTTGGAACGAAGGACTGTATGATTGATCACAAGGAAGATAATCCCCGCCA
>PUMO01000056.1 GCA_003551405.1 Mollicutes bacterium
CCCCCGCCAACAACTACCCTTCCCTATCTTGGCACCCTCTCCTGTCTGCTCCCTTTCCCCCAAACTGACGTGGCAGTGCTGTGTGGTGCTGATTTCACAGCCTTTTACATTCCTCACCCCCCCCACCATACCTGGTCCATAGCCTCTGGGCGCAGCAGGTCCGCTGAGATGCCCTCCTTCTCGCCGCCCTCCTTCTCCTTCACCCTGTGCGGCAGTGCGGGCATGTGTGTTACCTTGTGCTTGGGGTGTTCATTCATTTACTGATTTTCATGCGTACATGGGTGCGTGCGCGCGTGAGTGAGTGTGTGTGTGTGTGTGCGTGTGTGTGCGTGTGTATGTGTGTGTTTGCATGTATGCGTGTATGAGGGGAAAAGTTTTAATTGTGTTAGTGAAAGCACGACGCGGGTTTGGCTTGGTCAGCGCACACAAGCGCACACACACACACACGCACACACACACACACACGCACACACACACACACGCGCGCGCACACACGCAAGCACGCACGCACACGCACACACACACACACACACACGCACACGCGCACGCGCACGCACCTGCGCTGCGCGGCCTTGGCCCAGGTCAGCATGTCGTGCGGGTTGGCCACCTTGCCCACAAACTTCTGGCCAAAGCGCTGGGCATTGATGGTGGAGTACCCGGTGTAATCCACCTGCGTGGCCGGTGGCCACCAAGGGGGGGGTCACCACCACTGTTGGAGGCAGGCAGACCTGGGGGCCTGGCCTCCAAAGCTTTGCGAGCCCCATCATTTTTATTTGGCTGTGCTACTTTTTCGCTTGTGGCTCACGCCCTCAGGCGCTCCACAGTCACTGGAAGTCGCCACTTCCGAATATGGTGTAATACCCCCATCATCATCGTGAGTATGCATGTGAGGCTGAGCTTGCATGTGTGGAGGTGGGAGCACACACAGGCATGCCCCAGCGCACAAGCATCCCCCCAGCGCTGTGGATTTGCAGCTGCTGCAACAGGCAACGAAGCAGCATGCGGGCGCTTGTGCTCCAAGGATCTCCAGTGAGGACCAGGTGATCACAGCAGGAGCACCCCTCCCAGCAGTGCAGAGCAGATTTGGGTGGGCCCAGCACCAGCTGGGCACCCCCTCCCCCCCTAAAAAGGACACCATGCAAGCGGAGAGCGAGCGACAAATGCGCTGAATTCACTCGCCAAAATGCTCGCCTAAAGAGCGCTCGAGCGCTGGATGCGCATGGGGGGACACCATCCCTTCGCCTCTCACCCGGATGCGGATGAGCGGAAGCTTCAGCTCCCCAAGCTCGCGGTTGCGCCCGGCCGTCACCCTTGCGATCAGCCTGTTCACCTGCGCGTGGGTTTTACGCAGACCTGCTTGCATACTCCACACTTTGCTGTGTGTAAACAGGCAGCAGCAGCAGCAGCAGCAGCAGCAGCAGCAGCAGCAGGAGGGGAAAAGCATGGGAGGGGGGGCACAACAATGGTGGGTGAGGCAGGGTGAGGGAGCTAGAGGCGCTGCCCACCCACCTTGGCCTCCAGGAAGGCGTTGATGCTCTCTGGGTGCTCGGGGTTGAGCGGGGCTGGCTGCGTCACATCGCGCAGCACCACGTTCTCATACGCAAATGGCCGCTGGAACCTCAGGGGGAACTTGGACTGCATGGGCGTGCGTGTGCGTGTGAGGGGAGGGGAGGGAGGGGAGGGGTTGCAAAGGTGAAGGCATACGGTGGTGAGGGGATGCGGGTTGCAAGTTGCAAGCTCAGCCACTGGGCAAAAGATGCGTGTAGGCAGCAACTGGAACTGCGTCATGAGGCAGGGGCAGGGTGCCCAAGAGAACAAGAGAGCAAGGTGCAAGAGAGTGCCCGTTACAAGAAAGGACGGGAGGGAACAATGCCACGCACATGCCTCCACGACAGCCCCTTGATCTCCAGCATGAAGTAGTGCTTGCGCGCCGCCTCGCCTGCGGGGTGGAGGTGTAGGTGCAGGTGGTGTGTGGGTGTTAATATATGTTAATGCATGGCCTCACCCACACTGGGGACACTCCCCACGCCCGTCCATCCGTTTTATTGGCTTAACACACGTGCACAAACACGCGCATGCACAAACACACGCACACACACTCGTACACACACACACGCATGCATGCATGCACGCACACGCACACACACACGCACACACACGCACACACACGCACCTTCACTCAGGTCTGTGGCCACGGTGGAGCCCGGCTGCAGGATCTGTGTGGGCTCGTGCGAGCGCTCGTCCCCGTGCAAGTTGGCATTTGTCACGGCCTGTGAGGGGTGGGGAGTAAGGTGATAGGGTATGCATGTGCGTTACGCGCTTGACTGTCTGCACCTTGGCCGCTGATTGAGGTATGCCCATGTGGACCCATTGCCAGGAGCATCCAGGGCACCAGGAGCTGAAGCTTTCAGTGAAAGTCATCCATGTGTCAGCACCACATTATTCACAGCCGCCAACCAAGCAGAACCGCACCTCCAGCTCTGGCTTGCACTCGTGCTCATGGCCCCAGACCACAAGGTCCAGGAAGCAAGGGAATTGGGAGTCTTGCACCGAGTTCCTGGTCTGCGGGTGTGAGTGCAAGTGTGCAATTGCATGGGTTGAAGCAGCAAGCACCCCCCGGGTTCAGGGGACCAAGAGTCTGGCACCATGTCTCTGACCTGCAGTGTGAGCAGCGTGCGTGCATTTCATGCACACATGCGTCTTGCAGAAGGCTGTGCGAGATCGGCTGCGCGTCCTCTCTGCAGCATGGGAAGGCGGGGCTCCGGCAGGCAGAGCAAAGCTTTTGGGCATAAGCCCACGTTTCAACAGCTTGAGAATAAGTGTACCTTGGGGCCGTGCGCTACACGGTTCTGGTGCAGGGTGAAGATGTTGAACCACTGGTCCTGCGGGTAGTCAGGGACGCTCTCTGGCTGCAGCCTGCGCCACCAAGTGAGCCCATGGGACTGGTGAGCATTGGTTGCGAGCAACAAGGTCGCTGGAGCAGCAACCTTGGGCGTACACCACGCATGCTGGCCAGCGCCACACAGGGCCGGCTTCATGAGCCCAACGTATGCCGCAAGCCACCCATGCCAAAGCGTCGGCACATGGGGCAGCAACCTCGAGCGCTGACTGCCCAGTCCGCACAGCGTCAGCCCACACCCCTCGGGTGCTGCAGCAACCTCAAGCGCTGACCGCCCAGTGCGCACAGCGTCAGCCCCACACCCCTCGGGTGCTGCAGCAACCTCGAGCGCTGACCGCCCAGTGCGCACAGCGTCAGCCCCACACCCCTCGGGTGCTGCAGCAA
>PUMO01000092.1 GCA_003551405.1 Mollicutes bacterium
CCCCGCAAGAAAACCTTGCAAGAACAGATGAATTTAAAACTTTAACAAGGACGTGACACCATGCAACCCATTGAAAACATATTAAAAAACTTATTGTCTCAGGCGCTTCAAACCGCCTATGATATCGATGCAGACATTCACATAGAAACCCCAAAAGATGCGTCCCACGGCGACCTTTCAAGCAATGTTGCGATGACGCAGGCAAGGACGCTCAAAACCAATCCGCGCACGATCGCGCAAACGATTGTGGCCCATTTGGACGAAAGCCCCTATGTTGAGAGTGTCAATATTGCTGGGCCTGGCTTCATTAACTTTTTTATCGCCGATACGTTTTATCATCAAGTGGTTCCTGAAATTCTTGAAAAGCAAGATGCTTTTGGTAGCGGTGAAACAGGTCAGGGTCAATCGGTGAATATTGAATACTGCAGTGTGAACCCTACAGGATCCATCCACGTCGGACATGCACGCGGTGCGGCGGCAGGCGACTCCTTGGCCCGCATCATGGACAAGGCAGGCTACAATGTGACGCGCGAATACTATGTGAATGATGCCGGCAACCAGATTGATAATTTGGCCAAAAGCATTGAAGCCCGCTATAAGGAACTGCATGGTCACGATGGAACCATGCCAAAAGATGGCTACTTCGGAAAAGAAATTACCGAACTTGCGCAAACCATCAAATCAAAGTTCGGCGATGCGTATTTAGGGAATGACGCGGCGATTGATTTCTTCAGGCGCCATGGCGTCGATTTATTTTTAGAAATCATCAAACAGGACCTTGCGGATTACGGTGTGACCTTTGATGTCTTTTTCTCAGAACAATCACTATATGACGATAACGAGGTGCAATCCACGCTTACGTATCTTAAGGATAGAAACCTTACCTATGAAGCAGACGGGGCCATATTCTTAAAAACGAGTGAATATGGTGACGAAAAAGACCGAGTCATTGTGAAAAGCGATGGCACCTATACTTACTTGATGCCCGATATCGCATATCATAAAAACAAAATTGACCGCGGTTTTGATACGTTGATTAACATTTTAGGCAGTGATCATCACGGCTATGTCAACCGTCTTCAAGCGGCCATTGAAATGATCAGTGGCCATACGAACAAACTTGAAGTCAATCTGCTTCAAATTGTGCGCGTCTTCCAAGAAGGTGAAGAAGTCAAAATGAGCAAGCGCAGTGGGCGCGCCATTACATTGCGCGATTTGATTGACGATGCTGGGAGAGATGCCATTCGCTATTTCTTTGCCCGCCATTCACTCAATACCCACATGGACCTTGACCTTGACCTAGCCATTAGGAAAAGTACCGACAATCCGGTCTTTTATGCCCAGTACGCCCATGCGCGCATCATCACCCTCATTAACAAAGCCAAATCACAAGGGTATGATATCGATCCTTCCCATATGACGTATGAAACCCTGAAAAGCAGTGATGCGCGTGCATTACTTAAATGGTTGAGTCGTTATCCTGGTGTCATTGAAGAAGCCGCGCAAAAGCGTGAAGTTCACAAGCTTGCGAACTTTGTCCATTCCCTTTCAAGCAGTCTTCACAGTTTTTACAGCAACGTCCCAGTCATTAAAGCCAGTGATCAGCGCATTGTCGAGCATTTAAACTTGATGGAGGCTGTTAGAATTGTGCTTTCACAGTCGCTCAATTTACTCGGCGTAAGCGCGCCAACAAGCATGTAACCCTGTTTACCCCGCAATTGTGTGTGTTATAATAAATTTATCCAGACTGAAAAGGTGATACCGATGAAATTAAAAGATTATATTCAGACCATTCCCAATTTCCCAAAAGACGGCATTATGTTTAAAGATATCACGCCCTTGATCGCTGACCCCCAAGCATTTCGCTACGCGACCAAGCAAATGAGCGATTATGCCCGTGAAAAAGACGCCGATGTGATTGTGGGACCAGACGCCCGCGGATTTATTTTCGGCACACCCGTGGCCATTCAGCTTGGTACCGGCTTTGTGCCTGTGCGCAAGCCCGGTAAATTACCGCGTGAAACCTATACGGAAACATACAGTTTAGAATACGGTGAATCACAAATGTCCATCCACAAGGATGATATCAAAACCGGTCAGCGCGTTGTGATTGTTGATGACTTACTGGCTACCGGTGGCACCATCGAAGCAACCATTAAACTTGTTGAAAAAGCGGGAGGAAACGTTGTTGGCATTTGTTTCTTAATTGAACTCGCGCAACTACACGGCCGCCACCGCTTCAAGCATTACCCTGTACACAGCTTACTTGTTTACTGAAAGGAGGGGTTGGATGGCTCAAACACCCTCATTTAATGCACTTTTGGACAATATTAAAACTTACATCACCAATGAAGATGACCTGGCGATGATTGAAAAAGCGTATGAATACGCCAAAAACCATCATGAAGGCCAAATGCGTAGAAGTGGTGAATCCTACATTATTCACCCGATCAATGTGGCCTATATTTTGAGTGAATACAAAACCGACCCCACCACGCTGATGGCGGGGCTTTTGCATGATTGCATAGAAGATACGGAAGCCTCCTATGACGACATCAAAGAAGCATTCGGTGAGGATGTCGCGCTTGTGACCGAAGGGGTGACCAAGCTCGGCCAATATAAATTTAAGGGCATGGACTCCGCTGAAGAAGAAAAGCAGGCCGCGCAAGCACAAAATTATCAAAAAATGTTGCTTGCGATGGCCAAAGACATCCGTGTCATCATCGTTAAACTTGCGGACCGCTTGCACAATATGCGCACCCTTGATAATTTACCTGAAGATAAACAGCGACGCATCGCAAGAGAAACCCTTGATATCTTTGCGCCGCTTGCGCACCGCCTTGGTATGTATATTTTGAAAGCGGAACTTGAAGATACCGGTTTTAAATATACAGAGCCTGAAACCTACCGACGCATTGCGCAAATGATTGTGGATACCAAACATAACCGCGAACAGGATTTAGAGGCATTTAAAACCAATCTTGAATACTTGCTTGGCGAACATAACATGGACTACAACATCAAAGGCAGGGTAAAAAACATTTATTCTGTTTATAAAAAGATGGAATCGCGCAACAAGGAATTTGAAGAGATTTATGACCTCTTGGCCTTGCGCATCATCGTTGATAATGTAGAGTCGTGTTACAGTGCCATTGGGGTCATCCACTCCAAGTACACCCCGATTCCCAATCGTTTCAAAGATTATATCGCCATGCCCAAGCCCAATATGTATCAATCCCTCCATAC
>PUMO01000176.1 GCA_003551405.1 Mollicutes bacterium
CGTAGGTTAAAAGGGTGGCTTTATCATCAGACTCATAGACGGATTCGCTTTCAGTGAGCATGGTCTTGAGTTCTTGGATGTTTTCAAAACGAACGTCGCCTTTTTCATCATCTTCAAGAGCCGATTTATAGCCGCTTTCCACCATTAAATCATCAATCAATGTATTGAAATCTTGTTTTTCTAGCGCATTGATAAGTCCTTTAAGCATTGCTTTAAACGCCTTTAATTTGTTCAAGACATTTTTACCAAGCGGCGTGCCGGGATTATCTATGGCTTCAAATAAACTGTTTTGATTGGCCCGTGCACTGGCTTTTAATTGTTCAATGCTTCTTTGACCAATGCCACGCTTTGGTTCATTGACCACCCGCTCAAAACTATAGTCATCATAAGGGTTGACGAGTAATCTCAAGTACGCCACCGTATCCTTGATTTCCTTGCGTTTGAAAAAACTGGTATTCCCAATAATTTTATAAGGGAGGCGTGATTTCATGAATACTTCTTCAAACATTCTTGAAATGGAGTTGGTTCGGTAAAGCACCGCCATTTCACTGTAAGGAATGCCTTTTTTATGTAAATGTGTGATTTGGTCGGCCACATAGCCAACTTCATCGCGATGATTGTACCCCTTGTAAAGGGTGATTTTTTCACCATCACCCTTGGTTGAAAAAAGATTTTTTTCAATCCGGTTTTTATTGACTTTAATCACATCATTGGCCGCGTTTAATATGGTGTTGGTGGAACGATAATTCTCTTCAAGCAAAATCGTCTCAACATTGTTAAAATCTGAGCGAAACCCTTTAATGTTTTCAATGTTTGCACCGCGGAAAGCATAAATACTTTGATCTTCATCGCCTACAATGAAGACATTTTCTTGTTTACCTGTAAGTAATTTGATCAATTGGTATTGCGCATTGTTCGTATCTTGAAATTCATCAACCAAAATATATTGAAACTGTTGTTGGTAGCTTTCTCTTAACGCTTTGTTTTCACTTAATAATTGGATGGTAAGGACCAGTAAATCTTCAAAATCAACCAAATTGTTGTTTTTAAGCTTTTTCTGATAGGCATCAAATAGAACCTCAACTTGTCCCTTTAAAGGCTCGTTAATGTTTTTAATGGTACTTGGGTCGTGTTTGGCCCTGAGGATATGCGGTTTGATTTTCCGCGCGTCAGTGTCTTTTGTGGAAAGGCCCAGTTCACGCTGTAAACTTTTAATCAGCTGGGTTATGTCATCATCATCTATAATTTGAAAGTTCGTGTCATATCCAAGTAAATTAATATCGCGTCTAAGCATGCGAGCGCACATGGAATGGAATGTGGATACCCACATGCCACGCGTGGACATATCAAGGAGTTCAGAAATGCGCGTTTTCATTTCATTGGCCGCTTTGTTGGTAAAGGTAATGGCCAATATGCCGTCTTTGGGAATACCGAGTGAATCAATAAGATAGGCAATGCGCTTGGTCAGGACATTGGTCTTGCCACTCCCAGCTCCAGCAATTGCCATAACGGGTCCATCCGTCGTTTTTACTGCTTTTTTCTGTTGTTCATTTAGATTGTCAAAAAGTTTCTCCGTCATTAAAATCACCTAACAAGATTATACCAAAAAGCGTGCTCAATTGATACGATTCAGCCATTAAAAAAGCCAACCCGGAGGTTGGCTTAAAGTACAATTATACTTTTGTGATGTTTTCGGCTTGTGGGCCTTTTTGAGCTTCAACGATTTCGAATTCGACTTTTTGGCCTTCTTCTAGTGTTTTGAAGCCTTCTTCGTTGATTTGTGAATAATGTGCAAAGACATCTGATCCTTCATCAGTAGTGATGAATCCGAAGCCTTTTTCTGCATTAAACCATTTAACTGTTCCTGTCATAATGTGTTTCCTCGCTTTCTTATGTTTAAATTTCTTAAACGCCTGTGCATAACATAAGAATAGGAAACGTGGTTCTATTCTTTGTGCTAGGTGCATGGGTTGCTTAAGTTCTATACGCATAATACATGGTATACGCCATAAATGCAAGGAAAATGTTCAATCGATTGAAATTATTTGTTTTTTGGTTGGAATGAGCTCTTTAATGCGACGACGCGGTTAAAGACCAAGTTTTCCCGTGTGCTATCGTCATCGACACTGAAATATCCTTGCCTGGTGAACTGGAAGGGCTCATTTTCTATAGGCGCCACATTGCCCTCAACATATCCGTATTTAACTACCTTCGAATCTTTATTGACGCGTTCTTCGACAGGCAAGGAATCGTCTGTAGAGTGCACCAAGTCTTCATACAAGCGAATTTCCGCGGACTGGGCATTGGAGGCATCCACAAAGTGAATATTTCCGTTGGGTTTACGATCTTTGAAGCCTGAACCACTTTGCGTATTGGGATCATACGTTGCATATACTGTCTTAACTGAACCATCCTCATGATACGCAACATCATACGCTTTAATGAAGTATGCATGCATAAGCCTGACTTCCACATCAAGTGCCAAACGTTTCCATTTCTTATTGGGCTTTTGTTCGATGAAATCGTCACGTTCAATATAGACCTCGCGCGAAAAACTCACAGGGCGTGAACCCAAGGATTCATTGTCCCGGTTAAAAGGGGCTTCAAGGGTTTCGCTTTCACCTTCAGGATAATTGGTAATCACAACTTTAATGGGGTCTATGACAGCGTGAATACGGCGCGCGTGTTCTTTTAAATAATCACGGACATATTCATCAAGCATCGATAGTTCAGTTTCACCCTCGCTTTTGGGAAGCCCAAGTGCCTTGACAAAATTTGCGATGGCCTGAGGCGGAACCCCGCGGCGTCTAAGTCCGCTCAAGGTAATCAGCCTCGGATCATCCCACCCATCCACGATGCCATCTTCAACCAATTTTCTAATGGCACGCTTACCGATAACTTGATTGGCAATTTTCAGCTTACCAAATTCAATTTGTCTGGGTTGATGCGGCACATCTGTATTTTCCACAAACCAGTTATAAAGTGGACGGTGGTCTTCAAATTCCAAACTACAAAGCGAATGGGTAATGCCTTCAACACTGTCTTCCAAAGGATGCGCAAAATCATACATTGGATAAATGCACCATTTGTTTTGCGTATTATGGTGATAGCTGTGTTGAATGCGGTAAATGATCGGATCGCGTAAATTCAAGTTTGGACTTGCCATGTCAATTTTGGCCCGGAGCACTTTCTCGCCATCTTCAAAG
>PUMO01000126.1 GCA_003551405.1 Mollicutes bacterium
AATAATATCTATTCAACCACGTACAAGGGTATGGAGATACGTCACAGATAATAGAACCCACTATCATTTAGGATACAATTTATTTATTGAAGGGGAGAGCTGTTATTCCGATGAAAACTTCACAGTTGCAATTTCTGAAAAACAGCAACTGAAAGGATTGTTTCGGATAGGTGATATCCTTAAAGGAACAGCATGGACAAAAAGATATGAAGAAAGAGAATTTGCGGATTTTTATAGGGCTGGATCTTTGAAACTTTTGGATAGAGTAAACGAAAGATTTGAGGCAACACCACCACCATGGATAATGATTCCTCCACCTTTACAGACGTATGAGGAAAGAGGAGCCCGAATGTTAAGCAAGAGTTTGTGGAAAACAAAATGCTTTCAATGTATCTGGGCAAATATGGCTAATGTTGAGATTCAATGGGATTTTGATAGAGATATAAAAAAATACCGGTTTGAAACTTTTTGTTATGGTTCAAAATCATGCAAATACTATAAAATGGGTAGACCACGTGCGGTTCCATATAAGAATAGGGATTCGGCTCTGGATGATGGATACTTAGATGAGCTTTGTACTACAGGTAGAGATGACGATGAATAAATATCTGGATCTAAATTATTGATGACTATCTTTGCTGTGCCGATAATGATAGATTATGAAGTATTTTCTTGGAAATAATAAAAGGATCTTCGAACACCCAGAGATAACGCTTAAATGGAAATATCAACTAGAGTCGGGGTTATTCCTCGGCTCTATTTTTATTTTGGCATATACTATAAAAGGAATTCAGAAATATGTGACGAAGTAAAATTTTATACAATAGCTAACTTCATATTTATGCACCAAGCTCCAGTAATAAATTAAAAAAAGAGGGGTATCCATGGGCAAAAGTTTAACCATTAAATGCAAGGATTGCGATTACTCAAAAACTCTAATGCTGGGAATTGGCATGCTATATTCTCCTGATCGTATTGTTGATTTTGATTCTGAGGACGACTTCCTTCTTAATATCATCAAATCAAAAGAAATAATAGGGCATATGAAAAAGCTTATACAGACTAAAGATGGCATTTTATGCGAGGACTATGGACATAAAGCATACTATTGCCCTGAATGCTCATATATCACAGAGAGATTTTACTTCCAAATTGATTATGAAGACGGTATTTTTGAGCCAACCTATAACTGTCCTGAATGCAACAAAAACCTTGAAATCATGAAGTTTGAATTAGATGAGGCTAGCTGGACTATTGATTTTTCTAGCTATTCCTGTCCATGTTGTGGGCAAAATAGCCTGGTTGAAGATTATGAATCAATCACAATGTGGGATTAAAGTAAATTATGAGGGTGTGATTATTTGATAACTACCAATGCTCATGAAAAGGTCAGGTATTTTAATAAATTAGGTCTGCATTATAACCTTGTAGCAGATGCTGTATACAAAACTCGTGAATTGTTAGGCGATCCTTTTAGTTTAGAGTATATGCCATATATTACTGCAGGTCTTGTTTCTTTTGACATGTCACGGATGATGGGTATAGATGCTAAGAGCAGGTATGACAGGGAAGCTGGAGGATTTGCAACTCTATTAGAAAAAAAGATAGAAGCGATCAAACCATATATTAGCCACCTTGTAAATTCTAGATTAGACAAACTTGATATTCAAGCTGAAAAAGAAAATATAAAAACAGCATATATAATTTTATCATCTGCTGGTAAAGATGGACTTAATCAAAGAGGAGATAATATTCACTTCCATGTTGGAGCCACCAAGATTCTTCATTTCATAAATCCCTATGCTTTCATAATTATTGATAGCAATGCTTCGAGGGCATTTAAAAAAGCACACAATGTTGGCTTTCTTAACACCACTCAACCGGGTTATACAGGTGATAGGTATGTTGAATGTATGGAATGTGCTAAAAGAGATATTCTTGATTATGGGGTAGATGATTTTATAGCTATTGAAAAAGAAACTCCAATTGCTCGGATATATGATAAATTGACTTTTGTTACGGGATCTCAAAACAGGTTTAATTAGAAATGTTTTAAGTCATCAGGAACTCATGCAATTAGGTTATTTATTTGGGTGGGTTTATGGTGATCAGCCAGAGGATTTTAAGAAAGCAACCTGGGATAGGTATATTAAATATTCGAATTATGATAGCAATGATAACAGGCATTTTAAAGGTAACGTTGAATGATTATTTAAGAATTACTTAATTGGTTAACCGTTATATGGTTTAACAAAAACATAAAAAAATTGGAGCAAAAGTTTAGAGGGACACATATGTGTCCATTACATTATTTATAATCAGCTATGAATATCTATCTGCCGATAAGATAAGATCAATAAATCAGGGGGGCGAACATTGAACAATTTCCAAGAAAAAGTAAACTTCATCTGGAGTATAGCTGAACTGCTTCGGGGACCTTACAGGAAAGAACAGTACGGTGATGTTGTTTTACCGATGTGTGTATTAAGAAGATTTGATAATGTCCTTGAGCCTACTAAAGAAGAAGTGCTCCAGAAATATGAAGAACTTAAAAAAACCGACTTACAAAACATCGATTTCATTTTAAACAAAACCTCCGGTCAAAGCTTCAACAATACCAGTAAATATGATTTTCAAAAACTCCTTGATGAACCGGACAACATTGCCAACAACCTCAGAAACTATATCAATGGTTTCTCCAAAAACGCCCGTGAAATCATCGAATACTTTGATTTTGACAAACAGATCAGCAAACTCGACAGCAATAACTTGTTATATCTTGTCCTGTCCAAGTTTAATGAAATAGACCTCCACCCAGATACAGTCAGCAATATGGAAATGGGCTACATTTTTGAAGAATTAATTAGAAGGTTCTCTGAACATGCCGAAGCTGGTGACCACTATACCCCGAGAGAAGTAATCCGCTTAATGGTCAACTTATTACTCAATGAAGAACAAGAGGATCTAACTAAAGAAGGGCTGGTTACCACTGTTTATGACCCTGCTTGCGGTACAGGTGGAATGCTTTCCATTGCAGAAGAATATTTAAGAGAGTTAAACCCAGGTATTCAGGTTGAAGTGTTCGGTCAGGAACTAAATCCTTATTCATATGCTATATGTAAAGCCGATATGTTAATGAAAGGTCAGAATGCAGATAACATTGTTTTAGGAGATAGCTTTACTGATGATGGTCATAAG
>PUMO01000053.1 GCA_003551405.1 Mollicutes bacterium
AAGCGTCCACAACGCTGCCGGTAACCGATCCGTGCTCTTCTTCCATGGAAGTCGCTTCTGCAAATGGACCGGCCTCGCCGGCAAAAGTCGCTTTTGCCCCGAATGCAATCAGCAGACAGGAGGTTAACAGCGTAAGTAATCTTAGTTTTTGAAGAGCTTTTATACCTAGCTCATGCATGACAATATGATTTGTGTAATTGCGAATGTATAATAATCAAAACCGGTAACCTCACCTCTGCGGATGACAGTCAAATGACCATTAGAAGATGAGTTATTAAACCCCGGAGAAAATTCAGTCATTTTTTTAAAAAGGAATTCTAATATTAAAATTCAGCTCTTAGAATATATTTAATCAATTTTTTTTGGAACCGCAAGCTTTATCGGTAAAGTTACCGTAAAAATTATGCGCACATTTTTGTTGGCATCTTCATCGAGCTATCGAGCTTCGGTTTTTTTGGTGAAATCAGTCAGGTCAAAAACGCCAGGCTAAAACTTTAAGCTTGGATTCATTTTGTGACTTTTGTTGAATTTATTAATCTCTGGTGCAAATGCAATCCTTACAGTCAAACTCTGTGATTAATGTAAATTGATAAAGTTATTTGAGCCAGATAGTTGAAAATAGAGCAAGATTCGGCTCTTGTTATTCATTGAAAAAAATTGTTGTTTACTTAAGCGTTTAAGTACTATGAGAATTGCAACCTTTTTGTGTGTCTATCAAGTCTTTTAGAATCGTTAAACCCTAAAAGCTTAAAACGAATAAGCAAATATGCCTGTCAAAATTCCATCCGTGAGCCGTCGCAAGTTTTTGACTTCAACTACAACTGCTGCAACCGGATTCCTTCTTGGAATTCCAGGCGTATTGCCGGGAAAAGAACTTTCCCAATACGATGCAGGAGAAGTTGATCCCAATTATTTTGTTCTGATTGCCGATACGCATATAGATGCGAACCCGGACTTATCAAATCGTGAAGGGAATAAAATGATGGACATAAATAGCTCTATGGTAAAAAGGATTTTGGAGAGAGAGGGTCCTCAGCCTTCCGCAGTAATTATCAATGGAGATGCAGCCAACGTCGCTGGAAGAATCGAGGCATACGAGCATTTGGTATCTGTGTTAAAACCTTTGTCAGATGCAGGAATATCAGTTTATATCACAATGGGAAACCATGACAAAAGATCAAACTTTTACGAAGTTTTCCCGGAAAAAATCCCGGAAGAAGTACCTGTTCGAAATCGTCATATAGAAGTACTGGAGACTCCTTATGTGTATCTCTTTTTGTTGGACACGCTCGACCAGGTAAATGAAACATCTGGCATCCTTGGATCTGTACAACTGCACTGGCTCGATTCTGCTCTAAAACAATATAATGATAAACCGGTCAACATCTTAGGACACCATTACCCATGGCCTAATATAGATCGTGGCCTTATGGATTATGATAAATTTTATGATGTAATAGTGCCTTATGACCATGTAAAATCTTACATATTTGGTCATTCACACAGATGGGATCTTTTAAAAGAGGACGGTGTCCATCTTGTCAATCAGCCGGCAAACGGGGGGAATCCAGGATCTGATGAACCTACAGGTATCATGCATGCTCGATTCTATTCAGATAAAATAGAACTTGAAACTGATGCTTTTGATCGAGGTCATTCATGGCATGGGCAGAATATTGAACTTAATTACAGAGAAAGGGCAACAACAAGTTCTGATCAGAATCACACAAATCCCGAAAGCATTACACTTCATGATAACTTTCCCAACCCCTTTAATCCGGAAACCAACATAAAGTATGATTTGGAGTCCGCCGGGCACGTGACTCTCACGGTTTATGATACATACGGTCAGAAGATAACGACGTTGATTGATGAAGCTCAGAGTGCCGGAAGCCACTCTGTTCTCTTCGACTCGAATAAACTGGGTCTCTCAAGTGGAACCTACGTATATCGGATAAAGTCTAATGGGACTACGTTATCTCAAACCATGACCCTAATCAAGTAACCAACCGAAAAATCACAGTTTTTAAAACCGAGAGTTTTTCACAAAAAAATAATTTAACAACCTTACACTCAAATCATCTTATTATGAAAATACAACTGAATCTACTCGCAATTTTCTTTCTTCTAATATTCCTTACACTGTCCTGCAATACCGAACGTGAGACAGAAAATACAGAAGGGCAACAACTGTTATCGGATCCTGGTGTTGTCTCATTTACTTTTCGCCATGAGTTTGAAGAAGACTTTACTGGAACGCTGGACTTCATTAAGGAGATGGGGGTTACCAATATTGAGTTTTCAAATTTATTTGGTAAAACAGCACAGGAAATTCGTGATTTACTCGATGAAAGAGGGATGAGATGCACCTCCTATGGTGTTGGTTATGACGATCTGCTCGAGGATATTGATCGCGTTGCCGAGGAGGCACACATATTAGGTGCGCGTCATGTGAGAGTTGCCACAATACCACATGACAGCCCCTTTGACATAGAGGATGCCAGAAGTGCGGTTAATGATTTCAATCAATTTGGAAGACAACTAAAGGAACGGGACTTGCTGTTTTCATATCATAACCATGGCTATGAGTTCAGAGAATATGAAGATGGTACACTTTTCGACTACATTGTTCAAAATACAAATCCGGAATATGTCAATTTTCAACTGGATGTTTTTTGGGTAGTGTGGCCGGGTCATGATCCTGTCGAATTAGTAGAGCGGTACCCGGACCGCTTCAAAACAGTGCATCTTAAAGACTTGGCCGAAGGTGTAGAAGGTGACCTGTCAGGACGTGCTCCAAGTGAACACATGGTTGTCTTGGGAGAAGGACAGGTTGATTTTAAATCACTTCTGGTCGCAGCCCAGGATTCTAATATCGAATACTTTTATCTTGAAGATGAAGTTGAAGATGTCAAAACAAGTGTTCCTAAAAGCTATGAATATATAACAAGCTTGACATACTGATTCTCAAGGTCATTATGAAACGCAGATCAAATCTGCTATAATGTTTTACATAGAACTGGAAAGTCGTCTGGCCCCGGACGACTTTCTTATGTAAGCTTCACTACTCAACTTTCGGAGTTCATACTAATCCCTTCCTGTTCATTAGGAAAGGCTTGTAACCATGGATGAGTCTGGTAAAACCTGCCTACCAGCTCAATAACCTGCACTAACAAATACCCTTGG
>PUMO01000205.1 GCA_003551405.1 Mollicutes bacterium
ACTGCACGCTTCAAACGTACCATAGCGTGAGGTGCGATAAACCATGGGAGACCCACATTTCGGACATGTTTCACCGGTATATTCCGGTTCAAGTTTTTCCATTTTCTCCCTGGCTTCATCAACCTTGGGAATGAAGGTATTGTAAAAGTCACGAACAACTTCCACCTGATCGGCATTGTCTGCCGCAATATCATCAAGAATAGTTTCCATTTGTGCCGTATAATCAACACTGATGAATTGATTGAAAAAGCTTTCCAGTTTCTCAACGGTCAGTCTTCCTTGGTCACTTGGCACAAATTTCTTGTCTTCAAGCGTGACATAATTGCGTTTTCTGAGTGTTGAGACAGTTTGCGAATAAGTAGATGGCCTGCCAATGCCAAGTTCTTCCATTTCCTTGATAAGTTTCGCTTCGGTATATCGTGCGGGGGGTTTGGTAAAGTGTTGGGTTTTTTCAACACTGTCTGCGTGAATGTCATCGCCTTCATTCAATTCAGGCAGTACGCTTGATTCAAACGATTCATAATCACCATAAAGTTTCAAATACCCATCAAACGTGAGGGCTTGGGCACTGGCTTTAAAGGTTGCCTCGCCATTTTGAAGTGTTAACGTTTTATTCTCAAATGTCGCTGAAGCCATCAGTGAGGAAACAGCACGTTTATAAATCATCGCATAAAGACGATACTCATCTTTGGTAAGATGTCTGCGGATGGTATCGGGATGATGTTTGATTGAAGTGGGACGAATGGCTTCGTGCGCGTCTTGTTGGTTTTTAGTTGTGCGTTGTTTGCGCACACTGCCCACGTACTGATCACCATACTCTTCAGAGATGAACGTTTTGGCTGGTTCTATAAATGATTGAGACATACGTGTTGAATCCGTACGCATATAGGTAATCAAACCAACAGTTTCGTTTTCAAGGTCAACACCTTCATATAAGCTTTGCGCGACCATCATTGTCTTTTGACCACTCATGTTGAGCTTATTGGACGCCTCTTGTTGTAAAGAGGACGTCGTAAACGGTGCTTTTGGTGCACGTGAACGGGTTTTGGTTTTTAAGCTTTCAACATGAAATTCGGGAGTCAAATTATCAAGCACATTTTGTGCAGACGTTTCATCAGGAAGTTTTGGCTTTTTATTTTTCAGTTTGGAAAGTTCAGCTTCGAACCCTTGGAAATATGCAGTAATTTTCCAATATTCTTCGCTGACAAAAGCTTCAATTTCACGTTCTTTATCTACGATCAATTTAAGGGCCGCACTTTGAACACGCCCTGCTGATTTCGATTTGATCTTGCTTTGCAAGAGTTTTGAAAGTTTAAAGCCAATTATGCGGTCAAGGATCCGTCGCGTTTCTTGACTGGACACCAAGTTATAATCAATATCACGTGTTTGATTGAAAGCTTCTTGAACAGCATCTTTTGTCACTTCGTTGAAAATGACACGTTTAAACGCGTCACTGTCCTTAACATCTTCCAAGACTTCTTTTAAATGCCAGCTGATCGCTTCACCCTCACGGTCGGGGTCAGTCGCAAGAAAAATCGCATCCGCATTTTTTGCGGCTTTTTTCAAAGCATCAACGACTTTTTTCTTGTCTTTAAGCATCATATACTGCGGCTCAAAATCATTGTCTATATCCAACCCAAGTCCACCTTGGTTACTGATGGCCAAATCACGAATATGACCCTTGGAGGAGAGAACCTCGTAGTCATTTCCTAAATATTGTTTAATGGTTTTCGATTTTGATGGGCTTTCTACGATGACTAAGTTCTGCATAGTGTCCACTCCTCAATTACATAAGCATTACTTGTTTTTGACAAATGTCATACGATCTTTGCCTTGCATGTCTTTTTTGTGGAAAATTTGAATGTTTTTAAATTCTTGTTTGAATAATTTTTTAAGGGCTTTGTTATGGTGGCTGGCGTGTTCAAACGCAATTAAAAATTCTTTGTTGAGTAATGGTTTAATCGCTGGAATCATCTTCCGGTAAAAATCAAGCCCATCTTTACCACCATAAAGGGCAATGGACGGTTCATAATCCTTAACAACCGCTTCAAGTTTTTCGTTGTTTGGAATGTAAGGAGGGTTTGAAATGATGACATCAAACGTTTGGTCTTTAACTGGTTCAATTAAGTTGCCTTCGTGAAACGTCACATCCGCATCCAGCTTGTCCCGGTTTTGTTTCGCTTTAAAAAGTGCAGATTCAGAAATTTCTGTTCCTGTTGCAATCACCCTGTCATTTTCTTTGGCAAGTGTAATGGCCAAACAGCCAGAACCGGTACCGATATCAAGGACATTAATGTGGGTATGATTTGGAAAATACTTCTCTAAGTATTCAAGGGTATAATCCACCAGCTCTTCAGTTTCAAAGCGCGGGATCATCACATCACCGTTGACTTTGAATTCGTAACCATAAAAGTATTCATTTTCTGTAATATGTTGAACGGGGCGGTTTTTAATGATGTATTCATCCACGCTACGAAGAAATTGTTGGTAGCGGGTTTGTGACATCGTTTTATTCATGTTGTTGATAAGTTTTGTATGATCCAGATTGGAATAATGCATCAATAAACGTTTGACAGCAGAGGGTTCTTTCCCGTTGTCTCGCGCATACTTTTCATTAATTCTTAAAATTTGACGATATGTAGGCATAGGATATGCTCCTTAAACAGGTGCATCACACTGTTTCATTTAGTTTGCGTTTATATTCTTCATCAATCAACGCTTCAACGATAGGGTCAAGCTTGCCTTCCATTACCCTATCAAGCTGTTGAATGGTAAAGTTGATGCGATGATCGGTGACACGGTTTTGGGGATAGTTGTAGGTTCTTACTTTTTCGCTTCTTTCACCGGTACCAATCTTGCTGCGTCGTGCTTCGCCTTCTTCTTCACGACGTTTTTGTTCATAAAGGTCATGGAGTCGTGCACGCATGACGCGCAGTGCAGTTGCTTTATTCTCATGCTGGCTCTTGCCATCTTGGCAGGAAACAACCAAGCCTGTTGGTTCATGGGTTAATCGGACCGCGCTGTCAGTTGTATTAACGCTCTGACCGCCCTTACCGCTGCTTCTGAACGTATCGATGCGCAGATCATTCATATCAAGTTCCATCTCTACATCTTCAGCTTCTGGAAGTACGACAACAGTGGCAGTGGAGGTGTGCACACGTCCTTGCGATTCGGTTTGGGGCACACGTTGGACACGGTGGGCTCCTGATTCATATTTTAAATGTGAATACACACGTTTACCTTTAATGGTGAATTCAATTTGTGAATAGCCTCCGGCGTCAGATTCGATTGCATTGATTACACTAATCGTCCAACCATGTTTTTCAACATAACGCTGATACATCCGGTATAGGTCGCCTGCAAAGATATTGGCTTCGTTGCCGCCGGCAGCACCCCTTATTTCCACAATGACGTTCTTTTCATCATTAGGGTCTTTGGGAACCAATAATCGTTGGAGCTTTTCTTCTAAACGGGCGTGTTCTTCCTGCGCCGTTTGCAGTTCACTTTCTGCCATTTCCTGAATTTCAGGATCATCATCAAAACGCATTTCCTTTAATTCAGCAATTTGTTGCTCAATATCAAGAAATGCATTATATGTTTTGACGGTTTCTTCAAGTTCACTGTGTTCCTTGGATAACTCTCTTAACTTATTGATATCAGAGGTAACTTCAGGGTCGCTAAGCTGATCGTTGATGGTTTTATAACGGTTTTTAATCGCATCAAGACGGTCTTTCATCTAATCACTCCATAATGGCTCGGACCATTATAATATAAGGGTATCATCATTTCAAGTCGTAAACATTTTGTATGATACGCATAACATGCTTACAAATTATAGTGTGAACATTCATACTTGTCAACATTATTATATCCAGAGGCTTTAAAGAAAAGATGAGTGACGAGCACTCATCCTTTATTCTAAGTATTCATCCATATCTTGTGGCAACGTGATAATTTTGATAGCATCATCAATTTCGACAATCGCATAAAGTGGGACATCGTCTTCTATGACAACCCACACCCATTCTGCAAATTCTTCGACATCATGCGTTTTATCGCTATCAATGGAAACAAGCGCCTCATCACTGGGTGAAAATGAATAGTCTCCAAGGGCCAACGTTTCATCCAATGTATGGAGTTCATCATCAGAAAGATACTCAAACGCCGATTGAAGTGTCAAGGACTCATTGATGCCATATGATAAGCGTACGCCTACTCCTGTGCGGTAATATAAATTATCAATCGTATATTCAGTTTCTATGGGAATATCAGTAAGTAAATACCAATCATCCCCAACCGCTTCAAGTTCATAAGAAGATTCGTTAATTTCAACGTCTTCAATGACTGGTTCATCCGCATCTGCAGTGATTTTCACATATAAGTTACGGTTGCCAATGTCTACGCGCACATCTTCAAATTCTATAGATTGTGCACGCTCGATTTCTTCTTCAATAATGTCACAACCGCTTAAAACAAAAAAGAATGTAAACATAACCAAGAAACTTATGGATTTTTTCATAAATTAACTCCTTTTAAAATTTTAATCGTCAACATCAATCAAGTCAGAGTCTTCGCTTTCACCACCGCTGAATACTTTGGTCTTAAACTGAGAATAGTTTTTGCGGAAGATAAGCGGAAAGCCTTTCATGTTGGTGGCTCCACTACGGTTTTTCGCGACCATAACATCGACTTCATTGGGACGTTCAGACTGATCTTTTGTATAATAATCATCACGGAACAAGAACAACACCACATCCGCATCCTGCTCAATGGAACCTGATTCACGGAGGTCTGCCATGATCGGCAGTTTATCGGGACGTTGTTCAACACTTCTTGATAACTGAGAAAGGGCAATGACGGGGATTTTAAGTTCTCTTGCCATTTCTTTTAATGTTCTTGAAATTTCTGAAACTTCCTGAACACGATTCGTTTGTCCACTCGTGCCGCTCAAGAGCTGCAAGTAGTCAATAACCACCATGTCAAGCCGGTTTTCCTGAGCGAGTTTACGGCATTTTTGACGTAAATCAGTGACTTTGACTGTTCCCGAATCATCAAATAAAATGTTTAGTTTTTTCAATCGATCCGAAGCAACTGAGAGTTGTTGCCATTCATAGTTGTTAAGTTCACCGCGGCGAAGTTTGTTGGACGCAACACCCGCTTCACTTGAAAGCATACGCCCCACCAATTGATCAACCCCCATTTCAAGGGAGAAAAAAGCTACATACGGACGGTTCTCTAGTTTGGCAATGTTGGTTGCTACATTGAGGGCAAATGCACTCTTACCCATGGATGGGCGTGCGGCAATAATATATAGTTCTGAGGGTTGAAGGCCAAGTGTATATTCATTAAGACGTTCAAAACCGGTATCAAGACCAGTCAGTTCACCCTCTAGGTTTTTCGCATCTTCTGTTTTCTCAATCACATCTTCTGTGACATCTTTGATGGTAATGAAATCACTGGTCCGGCGAGACCGTGCCGCTTCAAAGATTTGTTTTTCCGCTTCAACAATGAATTCATTCATGTCCTCCGCGTCAAAGCCTTTTTCATAAATCGTCTTGGAAATATTCATCATGTTGCGCACAACGGCTTTATCGCGAATGATATTGATATAATGATCAAGATTGACAACAGACGGCGTGGTGTCAGACAAACCTAAAATATAATCACTGCCGCCCGCATCCTCAAGCAAATCCTTGTTTTGTAGACGGTCGATTAGCGTTGTATAGTCTATATCGATATTTTCTTTATACAGTTCGATGATTGCTCGATAAATTTGTTGGTGCCGGCGGTTATAAAAATCTTCAACTGCCAAGGAATCCGTGATTGATTGGATTGTTTTTGGATCAATGAAGACTGCACCCAAAACATTTTGTTCCGCATCGACACTATGAGGGATAGTTTTTTGAGCCATTATTGTTCAAGCACTAGCAACTCAAACGTTGCCGTAACATCTTTATGAAGTTTAACATTTATTTCATGGGTGCCCAGTGTGGTAATAGGGTTATCAATTTCTATTTTGCGCTTATCAATCTTGATGCCGTGCTGTTCCTCAAAAGCCTCAGCAATTTGTTTTGTATTGATTTTACCGAATGGCTTGCCTTGTTTGCCAAGTTTCACATACACTTTGACAGCTCGGTAGTCAATACGCTTTTTAAGCGCTTTGGCTTCTTCTAATTCCTCGCGTGCTTTCTCTTTTTGTTTTTCTTTTTCATCTTCAATGATCTGAAGATTTTCAGGGGTGGCTTCGATGGCCTGCTTGCTTGTGAGCAAGTAGTTGCCATAACCAGCCGCGACTTCAATGACTTCGCCTTTTTTTCCTTTGCCTTTAATGTCTTTTTGTAAAATAACTTTCATGGGGCGTCCCTCCTGTTTTGATTCTTCCAATATTCTAACAAGTTCGTTTTTCACGGTTTCCATGTCTGTATCATATAATTGAGCACCGGCATTGTTCAAGTGTCCGCCGCCACCAAATTCTTCCATGACGACTTGAACGTTGTAACCTTCAAGTGATCTTGCGGAAATGCCGATCGCTTCCTCTTCAATTTTTCCAAGCGCAAACGCTGCGACGACGTGGTCAATTTCAAGCAAATCATCCGCAACTTTAGCGAGTAACCGTCTATCGGGTTCAATGTCATCGGGAACCTCAACAAGCGCAAACCGCTTATTGACAACTTCTGCGCGTCGCAACAGTTCACTTTTGATTTGGATTTCTTTTAAGGATTCACGCAACAAATTCTTAACTTTGAATGTATCGGCGCCGTATTTACGTAAGATTGCGGCCGCTTCAAACGTTCGTGACCCTGTTCGGTACATGAAGTTGTTGGTATCCACAATCATGCCTGAGAGCATGACTGTCGCTTCAAACGGTGAAATGTCCACATCTCTTGGAAACACATTGAGCATTTCCACAACTAGCTCACTTGAAGAGGATGCATAGGGTTCAATATACGACACTTCCGTGTTTTCAATCGCATCCGATAGTTTTCGGTGATGGTCAATGATTGCATTATGTCTGGAGCGATAATATAGCTTTTCGTTGATGAGTTGGCCTATGGAATGGTGGTCAACCAAGACAAGCAATGAATCAAGGCCTTGAATCTGTAATGCCTTATCAGGGGTAATGAAATAATCAAGCAATGCAAGATATTCATATTCCATGAGTGTCATAATTTTATTGACTGTTTTATCAAGCGTTTCCCAATCAATAACAATGTAGGCTTCCGCTTTTGAAGCAAGGGCCATGTTTAAAACACCAATGGCCGCACCCAGGGCATCATTATCAGGATAATTGTGTGGCATGATGAATACACGCGACGATTCATTAAAAAGCATATCAAGCTTCTTAGCGTGAATGCGCGAAGAAATTCGAGTGCGTTTTTCCTGGGTATTGGTATTTCCGCCAAAATATTTGAACTCTTCACCCTTGATGTTGATAACGATTTGGTCCCCACCTCGTGAAAGCGCTAGGTCAAGCGCCTCCTCAGCGATATCCGTCAGATTTGAAAGGGGGATGTTTGCACAAGCAAATCCACCAGATAATGTGACAATCATATCGTTTTCTTTGGAAATATGGGCAATGGTATTAAGGACGCTAAACTCATCATCAATGATGGCATCAAGGTCTCTGCGGTACATAAATATATATAGTTTAGAATTTGTAATGGGCACAAGATGAAAATCAAACTGATCGGCCCAATCATCTAAAGCCCCAAGATATTTCCCCAAAATCTCATTGCGTTCCTGAACATCGAGCACACTCACAGCGTCATCCAAATTGTCGAGATGAAGGACACCAATGACAGCGGTATGTTCGCTAAAATCCTTGCGTAATTTTTCACGGTCTGACACTTTATAAAAATACATAAGGTTTTCTTCACGGTGATAGTGTACTTCATAAAATTCACCATATATTTTAAACACGCGCGGACCGTTTAGTTGTTGGTTAATAATCGCTTCATAAAGCGGAGGGTAAAGAATCTTGAATGCTTTTTTATCAAGTGTGTTTGAAAAAATGTCTTGCGCAGTCGTATTGGCGAATTGCACGATATATTCCTCATCGAGCATGACAATGCCGATGGGCATGTCATCAACAACTCTCTCTTCAATGGTACGCTTACGGTGCAATAATTTCTCTTTACTTTTTAGCGATTCTCTTAATTGTTTTAACGCGATGCTGCGTTTGGCATCAAACATCATAGAGAGTAACAGGTTTAAACCCATAATGAGTAAAACCAATAAAGCAATGGCATATGGACTCAAATCCGCAAAAAAAGCCGCAATCGCGACAATGAGTGCGACAACGAGACCGCCAATGATGATTTTGTGAGATAGCTGCATGGTTTCACCCCCGCTTTTACTGTGAGAACATTATACCACAACTGTCATGCGTTAAAAAGATATTGAGGCGCACAGAAATCTTGACAAGCAATTATTTTAGCACTATAATACGCTTCTGTACGCAGTTCGAAACCATCCTGCGATATCAAAACTAGGAGGCATTATTTTTTATGAATGAATTAATTTGGTTACTTTTTGCGTTACTCAATTTTGGCATGATCGTTGTTGTCTATAAATTGTTTGGACGTATTGGTCTTTTCGGTTGGATTGCCATGGGCACCGTGCTTGCCAATATACAGGTTACTAAAACCATTGACCTGTTCGGTTTGGAAGCAACGCTTGGCAACATCATGTATGGTACATTATTTTTGGTCACCGATACACTAAATGAAAAATACGGATTAAAAGATGCAAAAAAGGCGATCTATATCGGCTTTAGCGCACTGATTGGCATGGTCATTATCATGCAGGTCGCTTTGATGTTTGAACCTGCAAGCAGTGACTTTGCGCATGATTCACTCGCAACCATATTTGACATCATGCCGCGCATCGCATTAGGAAGCATTATAGCTTACATCGTATCACAACTGCTCGATGTGCATCTCTTTCAGCGCATCAAGCGTATCTATAGTTCAAACAGAACCCTGTATGTGAGAAACATTGGAAGCACCCTTGTCTCACAGCTTGTCTATACAGCAATCTTTGTGCCCATCGCATTTGTTGGCACCCACGAACCAGAAGTGGTATGGTCGATATTTATTACGACTTACTTCATCAAATTGTTGGTCGCACTGCTCGACACACCGTTTGTATATCTTATGAAACATATTAACCCAATCGATCAAGATTAACCGTCATTATTGGCGGTTTTTTTATTTGATATAAAAAAATACGCAGAAAATCTGCGTATTGATTATTAATCTTTTACGAAAGGCAGTAATGCCATGTGACGCGCACGTTTAATTGCAACGCTTAATTCTTTTTGGTATCCGGCTTTGGTGCCCGTAACACGTTTGGGAAGAATTTTGCCACGATCAGAAATAAAACGTTTGAGCAATTCTACATCTTTGAAGTCAATATATTGAATTTTGTTTTCAGTAAAATAACAGGTTTTTTTACGGCGTCTGCGAAAGTTTCCTCTAGCCATATTGGTTCCTCCTTTTTAAAATGGTAAATCGTCTTCAGCGATATCAATGTCTTTAAGATCATCGCTTGAATTGTTGTTTGTATCGTTTTTAGGTTCTTGATTGTTGTTGTAAGAATTGTTGTTATAATTCGAATGATTGCTTGAGCCTTGATAAGAAGTATTTTGTTGGTAGCCTGATGAGGCACCTTGTTGATTTTTAGGCTCCAAGAATTGAACAGAATCTGCAACAATTTCGGTGACAAAACGACGGTTGCCGTTTTGATCATCGAATGAACGGCTTTGAATACGCCCTTCAATGCCCACAAGTGAACCCTTTCCAACATATTGTGCAACATTTTCTGCTTGGCGGCGCCATACAACACAGTTTATAAAATCAGCTTCTTGTTCGCCACGCTGATTTTTAAAGGTTCGGTTCACCGCAACAGTAAAACTTGTTACTGGAATATCGCTTTGGGTACGGCGAAGTTCAGGGTCTTTGGTAAGACGCCCTACAAGTATCGCTCGGTTTATCATAATACACCTCTTTAATTAGCGAACGTCTTTGATCATGATGTCACGGATGACATCTTCTTGAAGACGAAGAATACGTTCATATTCTTGACGTGCTTCTTGCGTTGCATTGACATTCATCACAACATAGTAACCTTTTGTGTGATCTTCAATTTCATACGCAAGTTCACGCATGCCCCATTCGTCCTTATTAATAATTTCAGCATTGTTTTTTGTTAAGGCGTTTTCGAGTTTGTCCATAATTTGTTTGCGGCCTTCTTCATCAACGCTTGGACGAATAATGTACATGATTTCGTATTTAGTCATAGTTAAACCTCCTTTTGGTCTAAGGCTGCTTAAGCAGCAAGGATAGTGAGTCTTCTCACGATATTAGATTATATCACAGCGCGTAAGGCTTGTAAATAAAAATCATTGGTTTTGGAGGTGCTTCACCGCACGATCAACCATTGCCTGATTGATTTTGTGTTCTGTATCAAAAAGCTCAAATATCATATTAGTGGCCGGGTTGTTTTCTTTGAAGCGTTTCGTATGTTCATATGAAATGACCTCATCAAATTTTCCATTGAAAGCGATGATACGCTTAGCGGTAATCTCTTCACTCGAAAGTGCGGGGTCCATCGCTTGAATTTTGAGTTTCTTATCTTTTGCTTCATCGGGGTACTCTTTAGCAACTTCCTCAAGCAGTCCTGCATGGCAGGATGCAGAAAAATCCGGACTTGAAATAAGCGCCACCACCGTATCGAGATGGGTCGTTTGCATGGAAAGATAATATGCCACATAACCGCCCATGGAAATGCCAAGGACATCAAAGGTTTAAAACGTATCAGCGTATTTATCTTCATACAACGATAAAAGATCACGGGTCGTTTCTGAAACGACATCAAATAGATAAAACCGGGCCCATGGTCGGTCCCTGTTGGAAAAAGGTGCTTCACCTCGTTCACCATGACGCGAAGCATCGATGGCAACAACGTGATAGCCTGCACGCAGTAGCGCTTTACCGACGAGCATCATCCCCTTATCTTTATCACCGAATATGCCATGATTGACAAATATCAGCCGTTTGGCTTCATCAGAAGAATATTCCAAAACCGGAATGCCCTTGTGTGTATAACGAAAAATATTAGTCTTCATGATGTAAAACCACCTTATTGACAAGATAAAGTGCATAAATCGTCGCACGAATTCGAATCATGCTCCGGTCGCCCGGAAATTGACGTTTATACGTTTTGGTTTTGCCCTCGTGATGCACTGCAAAATAAACCAGTCCGACTGGTTTTTCATCCGTGCCCCCCTCAGGACCTGCGATGCCTGAAACACTTAAGGAAACATCGGCACCACTTTTTTGATGTAAATGATAAGCCAGGTCATAGACACATTGTTCACTCACAGCACCATATTGGCTTAATATTTGTTCACTTAGTCCCATTTGACGCACTTTTGCGTCATTACTGTATAGCACATAGGATTCACCGAACACGTTTGAAGCCCCTGGAACATTAACAATCCGTGAAGCAATCATGCCACCGGTGATGGATTCAACAAGTGCAATGGTCTTATTTTGATCGCGCAATGTACTAACAACATGTTCTTCAATCGTTTTTTCATGCGTTCCAACCACGGCAGTCTTAAATGTTTCTTTAAAATCACGCACAGCTTTATCAAGTGACGACTTGGAGGATGAAGTAAACAAATATTTTATCTCACCCGTACCAGCATATGGTGCAATATCAACATCTTCATACCCTTCATAAAACCGTTTCATTTCCCCTTCCAAATCACTCTCACCACGGCCGACCACCAACAAACCTTTTTGATAATACGTAGCGTCCATGAGCGGCGTCAAATAGCTTTTGAGTGCTGGCAACATGCCTCTAAGTTCATAAGGCGGCCCCGGAAGCAACACAATATGTTGGCCATTGACCGGGATAATGGCGCCTGGTGCTGTCCCGCGGTCATTATCAAGTATGTAGGCATTGTCCGGGAAATCAGCCTGTTTTAAATTGGCATCTTTCATCGGACGTCCAACACGGTTGAAATACGCATTAATTCGCGTGAGTGAGCGTTCATCACGTGAGAGCGTCAAGTCATAGAAACTTGCCACACTTTCTTTGGTTGTATCATCCACAGTTGGGCCTAAACCACCCGTAAAAATAATAAGCGGCAGGTCCCTAAGACGCTTGAGGGTGCTATGTATTGCTGTTTCACTGTCTTCAATACATGTGGCCTCTTTGACTTTAATGCCAAGAGAAAAAAGTTCTGGCGCAAGCGTTGTTAAATTCGAATTAACGGTTTTGCCCATTAATAATTCATTTCCAACAGAAATTATCGCTGCATTCATAATTATCACCTGAAAATATTATAGCATTATATGGCACTTTGTACTAAAAATGCACAAAAAAACGCCGAATGTTCGGCGTTAAATCATTAAGGCTTCCGCAAGCAGTAACATGCCTATTAAAAGTGCCGCAACAGTGAACCCTAAAAAGATAGATAAATTGATGATAAAACGAATCTTATAGTTCATATATGCCTGTTGATCGACATCCTTGCGCTTGGCAATCAACGCAAAGAACAAATAAATAATGAATGCAAATAAAAATACAAAGAATACACCAAGCAAAAACAGATAAATGGTAAACTGAATCACAAATGCCAGGGGGGTCCCATAAAAGGGATTGATGCCCGCAACGGCGTGAATCAGGATAATACCAAGCGTAATAATACCTACCAATTTATAGTAAGCGAACAAGCCGCCATCCTTAAACGTTAACATTTTCTTGGGGGTAATGCGTCCGTAGCGGACGTATTTATAAAAAATGTCCATGAAAAAGGTAATGAAAAACAGCATGATAATCAGTGATACATATTCTTGAACAATAAATAAGGGATCCATTATGAAGCCTCCTAAACGTTAAACCTAAACAGTAAGATGTCTCCGTCTTTGACACGGTATTCTTTACCTTCAAGACGCATTTTGCCTGCTTCTTTCGCTTTTATCATAGAGCCATAGTGTATTAAATCATCATACGCAATGGTCTCAGCACGGATAAAACCTTTTTCAAAATCCGTGTGAATCACGCCAGCGCATTGCTTGGCCGTCATACCGTTTTTAAACGTCCAGGCGCGCACTTCCTTTTCACCTGCTGTGAAAAAGGTCCGTAGATTGAGCAATTGATAAGACTCATGAATTAAACGATCCAACCCTGATTCATATAAACCAAGGTCATGCAGATACTCCAACTTCTCATCATCCTCAAGGGCACTCATTTCCGCCTCGATCTGAGCAGAAATGGTAATGGCTTGCGCATGTTCCTTCTCGGCATAATCAAACACTGTATCGACATATTGATTCGAGGCTTCAGATACCATCATATCCTCACTGACATTACATACGTAAATAAGTGGCTTAAGTGTCAAAAAGCCATAGCTTTTAATTAAATTGATTTCATCTTTGTTAAAATCGAGCGTGCGAATCGGACGCGCATCCATAAGGGTTTCATGAATGGTTTTAAGTAAACGGTGTTCACGTTCTATGTCCTTATCAACTTTCAGTTGTGCTTTTTTCTCAATCTTAGGCAATCGTTTTTCCACAATATCTAGATCGGAAAAAATTAGTTCTGTATTAATGGTTTCAATATCGCGGATTGGATCAACACTCCCATCCACATGCATCACGTTTGTATCATCAAAACAACGGACAACGTGGACGATGGCATCCACTTCACGAATATGGCTTAAAAACTGATTCCCAAGCCCTTCACCTTTTGATGCGCCTTTAACAAGTCCAGCAATATCTGTAAACTCAAAACTGGTAGGAATCACTTCTTTAGGGTTGAAAATTGAAGCAATGTCACTAAGCCTTTGATCGGGCACATCAACAATGCCCACATTGGGGTCAATGGTCGCAAACGGATAGTTCGCGGCGTGGGCCCCGGCTTTGGTAATGGCGTTGAATAGGGTTGATTTGCCGACATTCGGCAAGCCAACAATTCCTGCAGTTAGCGCCATAAAATCATCTCCTTGAATGTAAACTCACTCAACCATTCTATTACATACCAGAAGAAATTACAATGGCTTTATTTCCCGGGGCGTATCTTGTATGAAATAACATAACGTTCACTTTCAGCTGGTTTGAATTTTCCTTCGAATCGTTTAAACGTGTAGTTCATTGCGTCAAGTCCAATTTCCAAATGTGCCATCGCAATG
>PUMO01000190.1 GCA_003551405.1 Mollicutes bacterium
CTGCAGCTGGAAGCGGTTGTGCAACCACTTTTTCTGAGTCTGCCACGGTGATCGTGAACTCGCTCAACCCCGGCTCCATTGACGAAGACCAAACCATCTGTGAAGGAGAAACACCGGATGAATTAACAAGTATAGCCCCGGCCGACGGCGACGGCGACATTAGCTACCAGTGGCAAGAGAGCGATGACGGAGTTGATTTTACGGATATTCCCGGAGCAGATGATTTATCATACCAGCCACCTGCCCTTACAGAAGACACCTGGTACAGGCGAATGGCCATCTCCACGCTCAATGACGTGGACTGTGAATTGCCAACCGATCCGGTCAGGATCTTTGTAAACAATTTCACCTCTGTTAATGAGATTACTTCCGATCCTCCGACCATTTGTGAGCAAACGACTACCACGCTGAATGCCAATACAGTCACGGCAGACGGCACAGTTACTTACCAATGGCAATCCAGCGCCGATGAAGGCGGACCCTTTGTTGATGTTGACTCCGACGGAACTACGCAGAACTATACGACAGAAGAGTTGACAGAAAACACCTGGTTCAGGCGAATTGCCATTTCAACACTAAATACCGTAGAATGTGAGCTGGTAAGCGATCCCATCCAGGTTACGGTTATCGAATGTGCTGAACTGGCGCTTACCAAAACCGTGGATGAAGACAGGCCAAACGTTGGAGACCAAATTACATTTACCATCTCCATTACAAACAATGGAAACAACGATGCGACAAATGTGGAGGTAACTGACCAACTTCCTGCCGGCCTGGTCTACGTGGATGATGATCCAAGCAAAGGTGATTTTGATGAAGGTACCGGACTATGGACAATTGGCACGATAGCTAATGGTGAGTCAGCCACTTTGGAAATCACCGTCGAGGTGACCGAAGATGCGTTGCCAAGTGCGAACAACCTAGCTGAGATCACCGCCAGCGACCAGTTCGACCCGGATGAAACCAACAACAGCGACGAGCAGGAGGTGACGCCGCAGCAGGCTGACCTGGCTGTTACCAAAACCGTGAACGACAACACGCCCAATGTGGGTGATGAGGTAACCTTTACGATTGAAGTGACCAACCTTGGCCCCGATGATGCCACCAACGTTAGTGTTGTGGATGAAGTGCCAGGCGGTTTCGGCTCCATTGACGACATCTCACCAGCCGGCAATTTAACAGGCAGCACCATTGAATGGACAGGCCTCAACTTAGATGATGGCACAACCGTAGAACTGACTTTCAAAGCGACGGTGCTTTCACCTACAGCTACGGCAGATGAATACGTCAACACCGCGTCCATCACGGCCAGCGACCAATATGATCCGACCCCGGGCAACAACACGGATGATGAAGAGGTTACGCCCCTTCAGGCTGATCTATCCATCGTGAAAACACAAATTAATCCGGATAATCTGCCACTGAGTGATGCAGATGACCTGGAAGAGATAAGTCCTTCGACAATCGCTGCCGGTGAGAAAATTTACTACTACCTGAGGGTAGATAATTTCGGTCCAAATAATGCAATCGATGCACTGGTTACGGATAATTTACCGGACGTCATTACCAATGCCGAGTTTTCCATCAACCTTGGGAATGCCTGGAATCCTTGGGATGGCACGCGTGAATTGGGCAATTTCAGTGCTGGTGGCAGCAACGACATCCTGATCCGTGGTGATGTGGACCCGGACGCCACCGGAACAATGACCAATACCGCCACCATCTATAGCGATACCACTTACGACCCGGATGAAGAAAACAATGAATCGGAAATTGTCACGGACATCGAGGTGATCGCTGACCTGGCCATAACCAAACAAGTGGTGAATGCCCCCGTGTCCATCAACGAGATCATTGAATACAGGATAAGGGTATTCAACAACGGACCAAGCGATGCGCCGGATGTCCTCATCACCGACATCATTGATGCAGGGGTAATCACCGGCACCGACGCCGGGTTCGTGGAGTACTCTCTTGATGAAGGAAATAACTGGGAAGGTGACGAATGGCCAGGGACCTGGGAGGTGGGCACCCTGAACAACCAGGAAGCCTTCGTGCTGCACATTCGCGGAGAAGTAATGGATGTGGATATCGATCCTGTGATCAATACCGCTTCCGTCACCACCTCGGCAGAAGACCCCAACCCTGACAATGACAGCGATACAAGCACCACGCCGCTGGATGCAGTCGCTGATCTTTCCATAGTAAAGGTCGGGGACCCGGATCCTGTAACGGCAGGTGAGTCCATTACTTACACCCTGACCGTCACCAACAATACGGACACCCACGATGCAATGAACGTGCGGATTGCCGATGTGATCAATTCGTCCTTTTTAACCAATGCCGAATATTCGGTTGACGATGGCGACAACTGGGATGCCTGGAGCAGCCCACTTGGTATCGGCGACCTGCCGGGAACACAAAGCTTTACCTTGCTGGTACGTGCCGATGTGCTCAGTGATGCCACAGGGACCTTCAGCAATACTGCGTCGGTAACCAGCGACACGCCTGATCCTGTTCCGGACAACAATGAATCAACCTGGACATCCGACATAGAAACCCTGGCAGACATCGGGGTGGAGAAACTTTTGGTTACGGATGAGGAAGATGTGATCGCGGGTGAACAGATCCTGTACGAGATCATTTATTACAATGACGGTCCGTCAGATGCAACCAACTACGTGGTAACAGACATCGTTCCGGATGCCCTGACGGATGTGGAAGCCAGCCTTTGCGGAGCCAACTTTAACCCCTGGGGCGGTTCTGCCAATGTAGGAACCGTAGTCGCGGGCGGCGTATGCGAAATATTTATCAGGGGCACCATAGTCCCCGGCTATGTGGGCGTCATCACCAACACGGCCAGCGTAGAAAGCGAGGTGCACGATCCCGACGAAGACAACAATGAATCCACCATCGTAACGCCCGTCAGCACCGAAGCTGACCTGGAGATCTCCAAAACCGTAAATAACCCCACACCCGATGCGGGTGATGAGGTGACCTTTACCATTACCGTGGCCAACAACGGCCCAAGCGACGCGTTGGATGTGGAGGTGGAGGACGAGTTGCCGGCACACCTGGCATTCGAAAGTGCAGTTCCGGATGTGGGTACGTGGGATGAACCATCATC
>PUMO01000204.1 GCA_003551405.1 Mollicutes bacterium
CCTCAGCATTTCTACCCATGACATTAAACGCAAGAATGCCACGTTTGGTGGCTTCTTCAAGGTTAATGTTTTCCTTGCCGGCACGCGCCAGACCAATCATTCGCAAGTTCGGCATGGCATCAAGCAGTTGCGTGCTGATGGGCACAAAGAGTCCAGTCAGAACCGAAGCGTCAGCGCCACTTTCTTTAATAACTTCCGGGACAACCTCCACCTCTGGACCTTCTTGTTCAACTTTCAACCGTCTTTTTTGAAGGGTTGGATAATCCGTTTCCCATTCCCCCATCTCCATGGACGGGAAATAATCACTTAGATACTTCTCATACGCACCTTTAAATAGTTTGCTTGGGATCATCGGATCCCCTGCTAAAAATGCTTTCATAGCTACATTGCCTCCTATTTGTTCGATTTTTGTTCATTTTTGTTGATTACGCTTTCATTATAAAGAAAAAGAACGTTGAAGTCAACGCCCTTTTGTTTGAAATTGTTCATTTTAATGTTTAAGCTGTGAAATAATGTGCGTATTTAGCCGCAACTTTAATGGCTTCAACCATGCTGATCTCATCGGCTTTATTTTGTCCAGCAATGTCAAAAGCCGTTCCGTGGTCAACCGACGTTCTTAAGAATGGCATACCGTTGGTTAGTGAAATCGTACGGTGGAAATCATATGTTTTCGTCGCGATGTGACCTTGGTCGTGATAAAGCGATAAAATCGCGCCCCAGCGTCCATCCAGTCCAATGGCGAAGATACTGTCCGCACCAATCGGTCCGATAACGTCATATCCTTCTTGTTGCATTTCTTTGATGGCCGGAATGATTTCATCGACTTCCTCAGTACCGAATAACCCATTTTCACCTGAATGCGGGTTGAGGCCAGCAACCGCTATGGTGCCTTTGACACCGAGGCGATTAAGCGCTTCGTGAGAACGTTTGATATAATCCTTCACACGCTCCTTGGTGACCATGTCAATGGCCTCACGCAATGAAACATGACGTGAGAGGAAGAAGACGCGGAGCTTATCGATTTCAAACATGGTGAGTGGATCGTTGGTGTTTGAAAGGTCCGCGAGCATTTCAGTATGGCCAATATAACCGACATTAGCCGCTTTCAATGATTCTTTATTGATGGGGGTAGTCGCGATAGCGTCAAGTGCCCCATCAAGGGAAAGCTCAACACTTTTTTTGATGTACTGATAAGCCGCTTCACCGTTCATGGCTTGAACTGTGCCCACTTCAAGCTTGTCAATGTCTACGCTTTTCACATCGATTACATCGATGGTGCCAAGCGTGTATTTGCCTGCTTCAGGTGAAGCGACCGCGTTCACCTCAAAATCTAGATTGGTGAACGTTAATGCATGTTCAACCACACTCTTATCACCGATGAGTAGTGGTTTGCTTTCTTTATATATGTCTTTTTTGGCCAAAGATTTAACTGCAATCTCTGGGCCAATTCCGGCTGGATCGCCGAGTGGAATACCAATAATTGGTCTATCCATAATTGTCTACCTCCTGTAAAAAGTTTTTAATTTGTTCATAAGCATCATCATTGCCAATCATACCGCCTTTGGTGATGATTGGTATTCCATCAAAGCGTCCACCGACGATCTTCCCGTAAACACAAAGTGGAATGACTTGTTTTAATAGCTGGATGCCTTCAGCATCGGTACGGTTAAGGAAACTGAGTGCCGTGTCGCCCCCAGAAGCATAAATGCCACCGAAACGAGGGTCTTGTTCATACGCTTTTTCAAGTAAGGCAGCAAGGTTATCATTGATCATTTTTGATAAATGGTCGACCGATACGCCCTTTTTCTTGCTCAGTGTGAATAAGTCCAAGATATCTTGATTATCCGGATGATTGGTTGTAAGCACAATATGTTTTGCGTCATCTTGGTTGATACTTTTAAGTGTTTTGTCAATTTCCTTGGTTGCGGTCTGGTTTTCAATCATGTTTTGTGCATTGACGCTATGAAGCGAAAACGCATCATTGTTTATAATATATTTAAGCTGATTCGTCGTGGTTTGTGTGACACTTCCAACTAAGAATAAATACCGTTTTTGATACGCATCACTCTGGGTCAATTTCGCTTTACTGTAAGCATATGTGAAAGGCCCTGCATCCACGGTAATGATCTCGCGTTCAATTTGACTTAGCGTTTGTGCGATTTTTGTGATGTCTTCGTTGGTTGTTGCGTCAAAAATGATGGCATCATGGGTTTGATAAAGTTCAGTGATTGTTTCTTTAAGGGACGTATTACTGCGAATATCATCAAGATATATATTGGCAATGGACCCATCAAATTGTTTTTCAAACAAATCTTTGACAACAGAAGATGTGATCGGCATTTTAGGGTCTTTAGCCACATCGGTATTTTCTAGCAAGGTATCGCCTACATAAAGTTTTCCGTCTTCACAGAAACGGTTGGAATCAGGAAAACCCGGTACAATCGCAATCTTTTTTCTGGGGAACCGTTCTTTAAATACGCTGAGCTCCGCGCCAATGTTGCCGCGAAGTGTGGAATCAATGCGTTTATTCACGATGGGGATATGTGCGTTTTCGTGTTGAAAAATGGCTTTTCTCACGCGCGTTTTAGCGGTCTCAGGGGCTACTGCCCGTGAATCGGTCGACACCGCCACCCCATCATACCCTTTCAGACTTGAGGCTTCATCATAGTTAATTAAGCTGAGCGTGGTAAAATTAAGTTGATTCAGTAATATGGCACTTGCGTTGGCGCCCGTTGAATCATCGGCGACAATTAATGTTTTAATCATGGGTTAACTCCTTTGTGATTGGGCAAAGCAGACTTACAAATTCAGTATCTTTAAGGTCCGCATTTTCAAGTTTTTCTTCATCAAGATCAGTAATGACCGTATCAAATGTTGACAAGGGTACAATTTTATAAAGGGCTTTGCGAAAGAACTTGGAGTGATCAGTCACAAGAATCCGTTTCGCTGCATTTTCAATGGCCAGTTGTTTCATGCGCATGCGGTTGATTTCCGGTGTGCACAAGTTGAGGTCCTTATCAACACCACTGGTTCCAATGAATGCAATATCAATATTGAAATTTTGCAATGCTGCTTGCGCCTGTGAATCCGTTGTTGATCCAGTTTCTTTCAATA
>PUMO01000070.1 GCA_003551405.1 Mollicutes bacterium
GTGATAGCCATTGTCCCACGCTTCTTGTTTGGACTGGTAACGTTCTATATTTTTATTGGATTTAGAAAACTTGTGTCCCACCAGACGGCGTCAATTGCCCTGACATTCATTTTTGCGGCACTTGCGCATTCCGTATTCACCCTCAGTTTCATGGTGTTATTTGGCGATCAGATTGAAACCACATTCGGCCAGCTTTATCAGTTCTTACTTGGGCTTGTCAGTGTTAATGGTCTACTTGAGACCGTTGGTGCAGCTTTGATTGGAACCCCGATTGTTAAACGACTTTTAGCAAGTGAAACATTAAGTTTAGAACAAAATTAAGGATGATGACCATGGTGCTTTATATAGACATAGGAAATTCAAATATCGTCATTGGAAAAGGCAACGGAGACTTGCGTGAGACTTTCCGCTATCATACCGATCCTGCCAAATCATCCGATGAATACTACGCGATGCTTAAGCACCTTTTTGATGATGTTGAGGATGTCATCATCGCATCCGTTGTGCCTCAGCTCAATACAGCGTTTAAGACTTTCCTGCAACGGTATTATTCCATCACCCCCCTATTCATAGAACCGGGCGTTAAAACCGGAGTGGGTGTAAAGACAGAGTACCCAAGGGAAGTTGGGGCTGATCTGATTGCAGCTGCTGCTGGTGCTAAGCATCTTTATGGCGATCATGCGGTCATTATTGATATGGGCACTGCAACAACCATTACCCATTTGGAAGATTCAATGATTAAGGGTGTGGCCATTACCGTAGGGCTCGATCAAGCCAAATCGTGTTTGGTTTCCAGTACATCCAAGCTGCTCCAGTTTGAATTCCAACCACCGAGTGAAGTGGTTGGAACCAATACGATCGATGCTCTTAATGGTGGCTTTCTTTATGGCCATGCATTTCAAGTTGAAGGGTTTGCTAAAGCAATTAAAGCGCGCATGCCCAAAAAAGAAGTCCCCGTCATTTTAACAGGTGGGGCGTCAAAATTGCTTAAGTCCATCCTTCCGGATACCTACATTTTTAATGATAACCTTGTCCTTGAAGGCTTACGCGTCATTTATGCGAAGAACCGTACAAGCTAAAGTGATTGACAATGGTTACTTGCACGACTATAATGATACCGATATCGAATGTAAGGAGTGAATTCCCTGTGTTAGAAAAATTAAGCGGAATTATTGCTGAAGAGCTTGGCGTTGAGAAATCCAAGGTTAAAGAAGACGCCAACTTAGCCGATGATCTTGGTGCTGATTCTTTGGATGCTGTTGAACTCATTATGGCCATCGAAGAAGAATTTGACGTTGAAATCGATGATTCTGAAGCAACAAAGATTAAGACTGTCCAAGACATTCTCGATTATTTGGACAAAAACAGCAATTAATGAAATACCCGATTCTTCGGGTATTTTTTCTTTTAAGGGTAAATTATGGTAAAATATAGAAACAATATTACGGTGAGAAAGAAGGGCTGACAATGAAAAAACTTTTGCTGATCGATGGGTCGAATCTTATGTTTCGTGCATACTATGCGACCGCTTATTCAGGCCGTTTAATGAAAAATTCAAAGGGCGAATACACCAATGCGGTTTACGGCCTTGTTAATATGCTCAATGTACTGAAAAAAGAGAACTTCACCCATGCGCTTGTGGCATTTGATAAAGGAAAAGCGACGTTTCGTCATCAAGCGTATGCAGAATATAAGGCAGGACGAAAACCGATGCCCGATGAGTTTAGAAGTCAACTTGAAACCATTAAGATCACACCTGAAAAATTGGGATTCAAAGTCTATGAGACCGAAGAACTGGAAGCTGATGACATCATAGGTTCCATAGCGACAACCTATTATGATGCGTTTGATGAGATTGAAATTATTTCCAATGATAAAGATTTGTTTCAGCTTTTGAATCATAAGGTTACGATTCGTCAATCCAAAAAAGGACTTGAGCCGGATAAAAGTTACACTAAAGAAACATTGCGTGAAGAAATGGGGATTGCGCCCGAACAAATTACCGATTTAAAGGGTTTGATGGGCGATTCCTCTGACAACTTACCAGGCGTGCCTGGTGTTGGGGAAAAAACCGCCCTTAAATTGTTGAAGGAATACGAATCCATTGATACCCTGCTTCGCCACGTTAACGAACTTAAAGGAAAGCTCAAAGAACGGATTGAAACCCATGGCAAAGATGCATTGAAATGGCGGGATTTGGCGACGCTCAAGTGTGATGCATCATTTGATTTCAACCTCGATGACCTGGCATACACAGGCCCGGATGAAGACACATTGAAACAGTTTTATGAAACCCAGGAATTTCATTCACTTATAAAACGGATGGAAACCCACACCAATGCCCACACGTTAAACAATGTTACAATTATTGAGGACCCTAAGATACTAAGTACGTTTAAGGATCAATCAGTCTATATGACACTTGAAGTGTTTGGTGAAAATTATCACATCAGCCAGCCACTGGGCGTCGGCATTAAAACAAAGTCAGCAGCGTATTTTTTGAGTGAAGAACATTTTAGCAGTGATAGCTTTAAAACCTTTTTAGCCAATGAATCTGTTGAGAAAAATGTGTTTGATGCGAAAAAAATGCATGTCGTGTTTGATCGCTACGGTGCTAAGTTAAAACGCGTTGTTTTTGACCTTTTGATTGGAGCGTATGTACTTAATCCCTCCTATACACAAGATGAGTTCAAAGTCATTGTTTCTCACTTTGACTATGATGATGTTGATTATGATGAAACCATCTATGGCAAAGGCAAAAAAGCGTCCATTCCTTACATTAAGCACGTTGCAACGCACGCCTTAAAGAAAGCCAATGCTTTAGCGAATGTCAAAGAACAGATCCTCAATGCAATTGAAAAAAACAATCAGACTGCTTTATTTTATGATGTTGAGATGCCTTTGATTGATGTGCTTGCCAAAATGGAAATGCGAGGCACGCGCATCGATATTGACGCACTCAATACATTTGAAAAAACCCTTGATGAAGAGATTAAACAAACCGAAACACGTATATTTGAACATGCGGACCAAACCTTCAATGTCGGCTCACCGAAACAACTTGGTGAGATATTGTTTGAGAAACTCGGATTACCAGTTTA
>PUMO01000040.1 GCA_003551405.1 Mollicutes bacterium
GTCCGCTTTATGAATGGTTTCACCTTTCATTTTAAGACGGTTCACGGTATTGATCACGTGACTTTTTATTCCGCTATAAGAAAAATCATAAGGGTTTTTCGTCTTGATGGTTGGCATGTCATAAGTGTGGGGATTACCCTCTTTAGCAAGTTTATCTATCGCCGGGCCTCCGGGATAACCAACATCAAGCACCCTTGCGACTTTGTCGTATGCTTCTCCAACCGCATCGTCTTGTGTTTCACCAAGTTTTTCAAATGTGTAATGATCTTTCATTAAGATCAGTTCTGTATGGCCACCAGAAACCACAAGGGCAATTAAAGGAAACTCCATGGTGTTTTCAACCTGATTGGCATAAATATGACCGGCAATATGATGAACACCCACAATAGGAATATCATGCGCAAACGCAAACGCTTTGGCCGCATTAATGCCCACAAGCAAACTCCCAATAAGTCCGGGCCCTTTTGTCACACTGACCAAGTCAATATCAGACGCACGCACCCCTGCTTCACTTAAAGCATCGTCAAAAACAACACTGATGCCCTTAACGTGCTCTCTGCTGGCAATCTCAGGAACAACCCCGCCAAAAGCCTGATGCGTTTTAATTTGTGATAAAACCACGTTTGAAAGGACTGTTTTACCGTCTTTCGTCACAGACACGCTGGTCTCATCACAAGATGTTTCAACACCGAGTACTAACATGTTACCTTCCTACTTTCTTAACCATCAGATATGCGTGGGTTGCATCCTGGTAATAGTTTTTTCGAATCGTTTCTTTGTAAAAGCCATTTTTTTCATAAAAATGAATGGCTTGATCATTGTCTACTCGCACTTCCAGTGTGACATTCTCAACGCCATATTCACCACAAAGCTCAAGCAGGGTATCCATAAGTGCTTGTGCGATGCCTTGACGCCAGTACGCCTCCAATACTGCGATATTGATTATATCCGCATTGGGATTGGTAATCCAAAGCCCGGCAAACCCAACCGTTTTATCTTGAATTTTATATATATAATAGTGCGCCATGCTGTTATGTAAGACCGTTTCACTAAGAAACTCATCATTTGCCTTGTAACCTAAGATTGTACGTTCAATTTCATTGACATCCGGAAGGTCTGAAGCCGTCATTTTATGAATCATTGTTTTAATTCCTTATTTCTCTGCGCTTCGGTTTTTCTTAGGTATCTGGGCTGAACATTGTGTACATTGGGTGCGTGCACTAACACATCACCGTCAATGAGCGGTTTTATATGTGGGGGGGAATATTCAGCCACCACAGCATGCGCATACGCTTGCGTCACATCGCTTAAATCGCGGTAAGTATCGTCCACTGCCTTTGACAGTGCGCCGTTTTCAAGTTTATACACACCAACAAATCCATGATTGCGGCGCGCTTCAATGATAGATAGAATATTGCCTTCTTGACGTTCGCCGCTTGCCTTAACAGCCAAAGAAGACACTGTATATAAAGGAATATTATGACTCCATGCAAAAAGTTTAGCAACACTAACCCCTATGCGCACGCCAGTATAGCTTCCTGGCCCTACACCGACAATGATTTTCTCAATATCGGTAACGCTCAGCTTATGCGTGGCAAACATTGTTTCAATGTTATCCATCAGTGTCACAGAATGATCGTTATTGCCTTTTTGATAGACTGAAGCGAGTGTTTGGTAGCCTTCATATAAACCAATGATTAAATACGGTGAGGCTGTATCAATCAGCAATGTTTTCGATGATTTGTTCATAGTGATCCGTTCCTTCCATGGTGATTTGGCGTGATGTATCATCAATATATTCTATATGCAAAGAAAGGTAATCCGTTGGCATAATGTGTTCAATGTTTTTATACCATTCGATGACACAAACCCCGTCCCCGTCAATATATTCAATGAAGGCTTCATCATCAAGCGTATCGATGCCTTCTAGACGGTAAGCATCAATATGGTATAACGGAAGCGTATTATCATATATTTTCATCAGCGTGAATGTCGGTGAGTTAATGGTATCATCAATGCCTAGTGCACGGCCTAAAAATTGAGTGAACGTTGTTTTCCCGGCACCGAGGTCACCTTCTAGGGCGATGACACTGCCAGGTGTTAAAAATTGGCCAATCGTTTGAGCCAGTCGGTCCATTGCGTCTATGGAATGAATCGTTATCGTTTTTTTCATAACACACCTCGTGAATTCTTTTGTGACGTTGGTATTATACATCATTTTACCAATTCATGCTATAATAAGCATGTATTGTCTTATGGAAGGACGGTTGCAGGATGGTTATAATATTACATAATCCACTTTCCAAAAACAAAAAATCGAAACGCACAACAAAAAAAGTGGTTGAAAGCTTTAAAGCCAAGGGCATTCCTTTTCGTTTAAAGAGTCTTTTGAAAATCAAAGACATCGAGGATTATTTAAAAAAAACCCCTAAAGAAGTCAATATCCTTTTGCTTGGGGGCGATGGCACCATAAACACCTTCATAAACAAAACCTATACACTGCCTTGTCAAAACAAAATCTTTCTTAAGGGAAATGGCTCAGGTAATGACTTTTTACGTTATTTAAACAAAAACAAATCATCACAACAAGCAATCATGTCCATGCGTTACAATGACAAAAAGCGTCATTTTATCAATGGTTCAGGGCTGGGTATGGACGGAGAAATTGCCCACAGGGTCAATCAGGCTAAAAAGAAAAGTCGGTTTAATTATGTCATCAATGCATTAAAAACATTCGCAACATACAAGCCGAAATACATGGAAGTGATTATTGATGGTGAGCTTCACACCTTTGAGAAAGGATATCTCATCAACGTCAATAGTGGTCAGTTTATCGGCGGTGGGATGAAAATCACCCCACAAGGGGATGTGTCTGACGACCTACTTGACATAGTTGTGGTACACTCCATTAGTAAGTTCATGCTTTTCTTAATCTTCATCACTGTCTTTTTTGGATTTCACACCAAGTTTAAGCGTTATGTGTTTTATAAAAAAGGTAAACACGTCAAGGCCAGCATGTTCTCTCAACAAGTTGCGCAATGTGATGGAGAAACATTTGAACGCACACGTGAAATTGAAATTACCCATTCCAAAAAATA
>PUMO01000183.1 GCA_003551405.1 Mollicutes bacterium
AGCATGGGACAATCGTGTGGGATGTGCCGCTGCGATTGATGTGCTAAAACGTTTGAAAGATTCGTCTCATCCGAATATCTATTACGGTGTAGGCACCGTCCAAGAAGAAGTTGGCCTGCGTGGTGCCAAAACAAGTTCCCACCATATTAATCCTGATATTGGGATTGCGGTTGATACAACCATTTCCGATGATTTCCCAGGCGGCGATAAACAAAGTGTCCTTGGTGGTGGCGTAGGAATCATGGTCCGTGATTCCTCAATGATTGGTCATAAGGATTTAAGAGACTTTGTGATTGATGTTGCGGATAAAAACGATATCAAATATCAACTGACTCATCTGGGCCGTGGCGGCACGGATGGTGGAAACATTCACATTGCGCACAGCGGTGTGCCCAGTATAGCCTTGGTTGTCCCGGTTCGCTATATCCATTCTCACACATCAATCATGCATGAAGACGATTATGCCAACATGGTAAATTTGATTGAAGCATTAGTGAAGGCGCTCGACCACGATGCCGTCCAAAAAATCACCTACGACTTATAAACTGCGCGTCATTGGTGGAAGTTTTAAACGCACGAAACTAGCTGAGGTTCCAGGTGATGTAACGAGAAGTACTAAAGACCGCGTCAAAGAATCGCTTTTTAACATGCTTGCCCCAGATATTCCTGGGGCGCATGTTTGTGATTTGTTTGCGGGAAGCGGTGCGCTTGGTATAGAAGCGTTGTCCCGTGGTGCACTGCACACAACCTTTATCGAACGCAACCATCAAGCATTTTCTGTTTTGCGTCAAAATATTGGCGCCCTTCCACTTAAAGGTAAAACGACGATTTACCGTAGTGACGCTCTTACGACATTAAAGACTTTTAATCAAGGGTTTGATGTGATTTTAATCGATCCCCCTTACCGTAAAGGCTTAGTTGATAAAGCATTAACGGTGATCAGTGAAAACACATTGTTAAACCCTCAAGGCATTATCGCCGTTTTAAGTGAAAACAATGTAACATTAAATATTCAAGTGCCTTTAACAATTACTAAAGATAAAAATGTGGGTATCACCAAAATAACCCTCATAGAATGGAGCGACGACGTATGAAAGTAGGCCTTTATCCAGGAAGCTTTGATCCCATTACATATGGACATATCGATATTGTTAAGAGAGCGCTTAAAATTTTCGATAAACTTTATATTTTAGTTAGCGTCAATCCGCATAAAACCAACTTGTTTTCCAAAGACGAACGCATTGAAATGATTAAACGTGCTCTAGAAGGGTGCATGGATAAAATAGAGATTGAAACTTCTAACGACCTAACAGTCAAACATGCAAAAGCCCTGGGCGCCACCCATATAGTTCGTGGCTTACGCGCTCTCACTGATTTTGAATATGAATTTCAAATGACCCATGCCAACCGGGTTTTAGACCGTTCCGTTGATTCCATTTTCTTTATGACGGACAACAAGTATTCCTTTCTCTCAAGCACATCAATCAAGGAAATTGCACGATTTGATGGAGATTTATCCACATTTGCCCCTCCGTTTATTGTGGAAAAACTACGAAATAAATTTAATTACTAAAAGCGATAAACGCTTAGTTGAGCGTTTATCGCTTTTTTTCTGCACGTTACTGTTTTTTTATTTATAAAAATGTTAATATAGCATTGGGTGATATCATGGATAAAAAAGAACAGATATTTCAAGAACTCAGAAAACAAAATGTGCGCATCACAAAACAGCGCCGCGCCATCATTGATATCCTTGATGGACAACATCTGACGATTCAGGATATTTATTCACAGATGAAGAAGCGCGGATTTCATAATCTGGGAACGGTGTATAACAACATTGATTTTTTAATAGATCATAAAATTGTTACACAAATATTTATCAACGGAAAAAAACATTATGATTTAACCATAGATGAAGAGTCTCACACTGCGGATTCTCATATTCATGTGACCTGTAAAGTGAACAACAATATTATTGAAATCAATGATAGCGATATCTTCGATTATATTCGCGATCATGAAATCTTTAAGAATTTCAACATTGAAAAGCTACAAATTGTGGTTGAAGGTAGCTGTAAACACTATGATACGCAACACTGTAAACGCACCGATGCATGTTTTATTTCGAAACTTTCAAAATAACCCCCATGCCTAAGTGGGGGCTATTTTATCTTATCTTTAAAAACACATATAACATCTTTACATTTCTTTTGGGCTGATATATAATTGGCTTTGGCTTATATATGTTCCGGTAGCTCAGCTGGATAGAGCAATGCCCTTCTAAGGCATCGGTCGGGGGTTCGAATCCCTCCCGGAACGCCATTTAGCTACAATGAAGCTTTTTAGCTTCTTTTTTTATGCCTGGTGTATTGATTTAAATTTGATCCCCCTATACAATCAAAGTATAAATAATCTTATAATGGATTATACTGATAGCACAAAACATAAAAAAGCGATGAAGCAACTTGACTTTAGCTTGTTTATGGTGGTATAATCGTCATCGACTGTTATGGAGAATTAGCTCAGCGGGAGAGCACTTGCTTGACGTGCAAGGGGTCGGCGGTTCAAGTCCGTCATTCTCCACCACGCGAGTGTGGCGGAATTGGTAGACGCGCATGGTTGAGGGCCATGTGGGCATTGTGCCCGTGGGAGTTCAAGTCTCCCCATTCGCACCAAAATAGTTGATCATGTCATTTGTCAAATTGCTGGCGAATGACTTTTTTTTTAGGGTAAACAAGAATTAGTAACGTTTAAAAGGGGACCCTGCACTTTATGTAAAATTGATAACAAAAATATGCATAAGCGTTTTACATAGTATTAAGTGCTTGATAGTTACGGTGTTTGATTCTTAATTAAACATGTATTGGTCCATACATTTTGATATAATAAAATCAAGCGAGGTGATAAGATGCATATTCAATGTACAAAGGCAATGATTGATTACATAAAACCAACTTTAATTATGAAAGATACAGATAATGATGTGTATGCATGGCATGCTCATTTGGTAAAAAGACATAGAAAAAATTTATTGGTTTTGATGCATGACCTGTCACGATTCACCATAGTTTTCTATGGATTGAAAAAAACAC
>PUMO01000166.1 GCA_003551405.1 Mollicutes bacterium
CTGCAACAGGCCATCGTGGAGGAGTGGAAGGGAAAATACAGAGGTTAGTCATGTCATTTAGCATAATCGTGGCGTACTATACTACTGGCTGCTAGCAAGATGGCCTCGCCTGCTTCAGTCCAATGCTTGCACACCCACCCCTATCTCACCACCATCCTTCCCTTGCGCAACAACAGAATCGCCCGGTGTGTACCCCATAGACCGAGTGAGCAAGAAGCAGGAAACCGCTGCCTCGGAGGACGGCAGCAGCAATGACAGCAGCAGCAGCACCAGCAGCAGCAACACCAGCAGCAGCAACAACAGTGGTAGTGGTGACATTCTTCCAGTGCAGGGGAGTCCGCAGGGCAACGAGCGCAGTGCTGCTGTGTGAGACAATTTTGGGGTCAAATGGTTCAACTGCAGGGGCATGTTCGTGTGCATGCCAACGCACCGGCCTACTGGGCCGCCCAATAGTCGTGTACAGCACAGCTTATAAGTGAGTGAGAGTGATTATAAGGAGAGTAGTGCGCAATGATCATGAGGAGAGTAGTGCACAATCCTGAGGGACTCCCTCGGAGGGCAAATCATTAAGCGAAATGCAATGATGATGGACTCGACCAGTCTGAGGCTGGCTCCGGAACCTTGGCAGCACCATTTCAACTCGAGTTCTAAACCAAAAACGAAAGCATTAGGTCAACGAGCACACTCCCCTCTCCTGACAATCCCACAACAACTGCCTTGTGCTGGCTATCCCCCCGCCCCCAGCGCCGGCCCCAGCCCATTTGCAAACGTGCTCAAGATGTAGTTGCACGTGACACACGTGATGGCCACCCCCAGGCAGTCCATGAGGACCTGGATTGATGTCCCGGCGTTGGCAGGGTCCACTCCAAGCTGCAGCGGTAGAGGGGGTTGGGGGTCAGAATGAGGTCCAGGGAGGATTCGAGAAAAGGGCGGGTGCTCAAGCAGATTTTGCTCTCCATTTATTACCTTGCAAAGGATGAAGGGGAGCCCTGACCCCAGGACAACTGACACCATCACAATCTCAAAGAGCGAGAGGCTGATGGCAAACGAGTTCGTGAGGTCACCTGCACAGGCAGCAAGGGGTGGGTGCGTGGGGGGTGTTGAGGGGTGGCCCAGGGCCCCACATGCGACCTCGTGGCCCATTTTTGCCTTGGCTGTGCGCCCCCTAGCCGCTTGCACTGCACTTCTCGCAAGCGCGCTTTGGGACAACCGAATGAGGAGGCTGCTGTGTTGCCACCCACCATCCACGAGGTATACGCGCAGGAACCCGCCCAATCCCAGGCCTGTCCCTAGTAGCAACGCAACGAGTGCCTGCTCAGAGATGGACCGGCGCGCACTCTCCCACGTGGGCGTGATCACGCCAGTGGCCTGCAGCATGAGGGGGTTGCGCACGCAGTGGCTTCTGGCTCTTGAGTGCGTCAACTTCATTTGCTTTTTCCGTGCAGTTGCTGTCATGGACCAGGAGGTCCAACAGCAAAGTGCGGAATCCATGCACAGCTGCTCGGCCTCACACACACACACACACACACATACACACTCACCAGCCCTCTGATAACCTTGATGGCTGACTGGTTGCCCTGCAGAGGCAGGCAGGTGAGTAGACAACAGCAATAAAGTTATAGTTTGTTGAGGGGCCCAGAACCGGGCGCACCCATGTTCCAGAGGGGCTTCCACCCCGCCTGCAGGTGAGCGCATGCCAGCAGGCCCGAGGGAACCTGCGGGGGCCAGGCGTGTGCTGCATGCCCTCCCAAGCGCAGCAGGGGAGGCTCTGCCTCATGCTGTGCTGCGCGTGGTGCTCCACCTCGCAAGAGCATGTCCACGCTCGCCCCTGCCCGCCAGGGCATGCTAGCAGCATCAAGCAGCAAGAGGAGCAGCAGCAGCACCAGCAGCAGCAGCAGGCGGAGGCGGAGGCACGCGCATGCCACCCAAACGCCGCAGCGCGGACGGGGAGGAGCAGCTGCCCCGGAAGCGGGTGCGTGCGGGTTCGTGCATGCGCGAGGGTGTTGGCACGTGAAATTGCAGCGTGCTGCATTGTGGCATGCCGTGTGCACAATCCTGCTAGGGAGGAAGAGGACCGTCTGTCCCGTCCGACAGCTGGGCTGGCGCGCACGCCCATGCGCACACTCAGCAGCCCTCACACTCACAGCGTTCCCCCCAGCGCCCACTAGCATCGTCAGGAAGAGCGTGACAACCAGGTGCTCCCGCAGCAACTTCTGCACATGAGAGGGTGGGGGCACGGGGGTGCCTTGCTGCGGAGTGTGGGGCAGGGTTTCCAGGGTGGTGCAGGCCGAGGCCTGGACCCACTCGTTCCCAGACAGACGAGCTGGCATACTCCACTCCCACAGCCAGCAGGGCAGCCAGCAGGGGCGCCTGCGCACCGGGCCCCGGTTGCTCCGCCGCTTCACCTCGCAACCACAATGAGCACGGCTCCAAGTGCGCTCGTCCAGCCATCCAGGACCCCCCCCCGCACACCCCCTTCAAGAGCATTCACGCAAACGCCCAACATCCTCCCACAGGCCCGCAAGCAGCGGCAGGAGGAGTCAGCTGCACAGAGTGATGAGGACATGGGCGAGGCGGAGGAGGTGGAGGAGGGCGGGGGGACCCAGGCGCAAGGGGGCGGGGTGCGCAGGGGGGGGCCCAGCACGCAGCAGCGCAATGGTGGTGCCGGCAGCAACACCGGGGGCTCACAGCATCAGCAGAATGGGATGCATCACATCAACGGCACACAGGCGGGGGCAGCAGATGGCAGTGGCGTGCTGACGATGCGGCGAGAGGGTACGGCCGGGCAGCTGAAGAAGATCCGGCTGGATGACTTCATGTGCCACGAGTGCTTTGAGATGGACTTTGGGTGGGTGGATGGATGCCGGGGTGGGGCTCACTGGTGGTGCGGGGGTAAGGCGGCCTTTGACACACAGCGGCCTTTGACTCACAAGCAGCGGCCTTTGACACACAAGCAGGAGGGCCTGGCCTTCATGGCAAGTAGGCAGGGCTCGCCTGGACATTATGCATCTAATTTACAAGTGTAAACTACCTCTGCCCACACACACGCACGCACACACACACGCACACACACGCACACGCACACGCACAG
>PUMO01000043.1 GCA_003551405.1 Mollicutes bacterium
GCCGACGACATCGAACCCATGCTACCGGATGACTTTGATCAAAGCGAGATTGATGCCTTGTTTGGTTATTTTGCACTTATGGAAGGCATGCAGGAAGATGATACGGTAAATATTGAAGCACTTATCACTTTTTTAAATGATATTGCGGATGATAACGAAAACATTGATTTTGATGACGATATTGATGACTTACTAGATGAGATTGATGAAGCCATGGAAATCATGGGCGAAGAAATGACCTATGAAGAAGCGGCGGACATCCTTGAAATCAGTGAAATCGAAATGCAGTTTATCTACTTTGCCTACACAACGGATTATGAAGATTTTGACGCGCCCTTCAACGAACAGTTGACTGCCCTTTTTACCGCCATTGCGACCGATCAGTTTGATCCGGACGCGCCTGTGAAACTGGGAGAAATCATTGTTTATCTTGATATGCTCATTACACAGGGCCATATTGATGTTGATAGTGACCAAGCGCAAACCGTCTCGGATTTAGCGTTTTTATATAACGCGCAAGAAGAAGGGGTGACGCATGAAGCGTTTGCGGACTATGCTGACCTTGATGAAAATGAAGCGGCGCTCATTTATGCTTTGTTTTTAGCGGATGAAGGCCGAGTAGAAGATCACCATATTGCTTTAAGAGAACTTGTTGATTTTGTTGACCAAGAAAGAAGTGCCAATCCTATCCTTGAAGAAACCTTAAGCGAAGACGACCATGAAGAAATTGATACATTATTGTCCACGCTTGATGAAGCGCAGTCCATGTTTGAAGGCGAGACAAGTCGGCGAATGATTATGACATTCAACTTACCCAGTGAAGGCAACCAGACATTCACAACCATCGAGAATCTGCTTGACATCCGCGATGATGTGTTTGAGGAAGACGATGCGTACTTTGCGGGTGAGATCATGTCGAATTATGACATCAAGTCGTCATTCAGCCAAGATTTATTGATCATCAACGTCATTACCATCAGTGCCATTTTCATATTGGTGGCGCTCACCTTCCGTTCATTTGGCATCCCGCTGGTGGTATCCATTATCATCCAAGGGGCGATATGGACATCGATGAGCATCTCAGTTTATATCAATCAAGACATTTTCTTCCTTTCTTATTTGGTTGTGCTTGCCATTCAGATGGGCGCAACCGTGGACTACGGCATATTGATGACATCGAATTACTTGGAAAAGCGTAAATTTTTCCCTAAACGTGAAAGTGTGCGCATTGCATTTTTCAATGCGCTGCCCACTATTTTCACAAGTGGCCTAATCTTGTTTACTGCCGGCATCAGTGTCGGTGTGGTGTCATCGCAAACTTCCATTTATTCAGTTGGGAATTTATTGGCACGCGGTGTTGCCATTTCAATGGTACTTGTTATGATTGCCCTGCCTGCCATGCTTTACACCTTTGATGGTTTCCTTAAGAAAACAACTTATAAAATGCGTTTTTATAAACCGAAAAATAAAGGATAACCCACCCATATTCTACCGCAATCCATGTGTACAACACCATCAAAAGCAGGTATAATAAGGAATGTGAGGTGAAGCCCTATGACCCTGTTAACTCTATTTAAGGCATTAAGTGAAGACATTCGACTTCAGATGGTGTTGTTGCTTTCAAAGAAGGATTTTTGTGTGTGCGAACTGACGGAACTTTTGAACATCAGTCAGCCGCGGGCGTCCAAGCATTTGATTTATTTGAAAAACTTGAATATTTTAAAAACGTACAAAGACCAAAAGTATAATTTTTATACCATCAACCGTGACCTTGATATGATTGATGACATTGTACGGGTGCTTAAGAAACACGAAAGCGATTATCAGGAATTGCTTGCTAAAGTGGATACTGTTTGTCGGTGCATGATGGAATTTGAAGAAAGCAATGGATGATTTATCGATTAAAGAAGCGCGCTTGATGCTTAGTAGCGCGCTCATGGTTTCCAGTGGTGTGCTCGCTATCGCAATAAGTCTTCACACTGTCCTTATAAATTATTTATCACCACATGTTGAACGTTTCGTGCCGATTGCAGAGTCAATCCTATTCATCATCATAGCCTTGGGCAGTGTCATCGCAGTCCTTGCGTTTGCGTTTGACGCCCTTTCTAAAGTGAAAGGGCATTATCATTATGGTGCGCTTTTTATAAAAATTATTGCGCTTGCCTTATTTTGGTATCAAGTTGAAACGCGGATTCACTGGATGTCTTTTTTGATAATTTTTGTGCTTATGATCAGTGCGTTCATGCTTGAATATGCAGGGTATCGCGCAGTTCGTTCCTTATCAGAGGACACGATTGCCTTAAAGGTTAAATCAAATGCCCGACCCCTTGAACAGACGGTGCGGCCCAAGTATGTAGAAGGCATGCGGTATTTAAGACGCATTGACGTTTTCATGGCTGCCATAGTCCTTTATACACTGATGTTTGAGACGCACACATGGCTATTCAGTGTTTTTGTTTTTTTGGTGACCGCATATGCGCTTTTTCACTATTCGGTTATGATGCGAAGAATAGGGTTTTACCGGCGATTTATCGTTTTTAGCAGTATACTTTGCTTGATAGGATTGTTAAGTGAGCGCATCATTGCGCATGTAACGGTAAATGAATTTTTATTGTTGCGCATGGTGTTATGGTTCATTGTGCTAAGCCCTCTCATCGTGATGAATATCAGCATTCACATTACGTTTAAAAATCATAATTTATATCAAAAGGTGGTCACATTTCATGGAACCGATTGAACTGAGAATACCCAGTGAACATCATGAGCGAAGCATCAAAGCATTTATCAATCATATGCGTCCGATACGCACTGCAATTATTGGTGGGAACGGGGTTGAGAAGCTCCCTTTTGACACATGGATTGAAAATACCCGCGACCAGCGAAAAGGGGTCGCGCTTCCAAAAGGCTTAACGGCCAATACTACATTGCTTGCTTTTCACGGTAGAACAATGATCGGCATTGTCAATATTCGTCATGAACTCAATAAAATGCTTAAACGCCACTACGGACAACTGGGGATGACGATTCATCCTGATTACCGCGGCAAAGGTCTTGGAAATGAAACCTTAAAAGCAGTTAAA
>PUMO01000113.1 GCA_003551405.1 Mollicutes bacterium
AGGAACTGGCGGAACACCACTTAACTTTGCGGGGGCCATCTGTTAAAAAAAGCAAGGATACGTTCCATAATATCGACGGTGTGATTCATTATCCGCTTACTGGGATTAAATATCTGGGAAATAGCGTTGTTAAGGCATTTATGTCAATTCGAAATCAAGCCATGTTCAATGATTTTGCGACTTTTGTTTTCAAAACTCGTCAAGTATTTAACGCACAGCATTATGCGTACCTCATTGATAGTGGTGCGCTTGATATGTTTGAATACAACAAGCGCACCATGAAGGAAAACATTAAACCACTACTCAATGTGATTGATTATGATAAGGCTGTCCCGCTCGATGAATTTGTGTTTGACATCTATGAGGAGTATGATGAGAAAACCTTGCGTTTCCTTGAAGAAAAATCGCTTGGTTTTAACATCACTCATGATATTTTTGCGCCGTATGAACAGATTGCTAAAAAAGCTCGTTTATATTGGCCATCACAAATTAAAGAATTTTCACCAAAAAGTCTTGTATCTGTCATTGGTCTTTTATCACGAGTAAAGGAGATTCAGACAAAAAAAGGCGATGCCATGGCATTCTTGACAATTGAAGATCGTCTAAATCCGCTTGATGCGGTGATGTTTCCTAGTGTATACACACAATTTAAAGATGCCCTACAAGAAGGTGTAATGGTGAAATGTGAAGGGAAAATAGAATTAAGAAATGCAAAACGACAACTGATTATAGAGAAGTTAGCGGAGGTTAGTGTTTCATAAGCCCGTGCTTTTTGGTATAATTAAGCAAGCATATCACCATGAATTGGAGCGATTACATGAAAAAAGTTGCAGTGTTAACATCGGGTGGAGACGCCCCAGGAATGAACGCCGCAATTCGCGCCACTGTGCGCAGTTGCATACATTATGGTATTGAACCATATGGCGTTTATGAAGGGTTTAAGGGACTTGTTGAAAATAATATTCACCCGTTGACACGCACCAAAGTATCAAGAATCATCAATCGTGGCGGTACCATGCTAGGCAGCGCACGATTTCCCGAATTTGATGAAGAGAAATACCAATTACAAGCTGTAGAAAACTTAAAAGCGCTCAATATTGAAGGTATCATCGTTATTGGTGGAGATGGCTCATTTAAAGGAGCACTTGCCTTAAGCAAACACGGAATATTCACCATGGGGATTCCAGCAACTATTGACAATGACATAGCCGCTACAGAGTATTCCATAGGATTCTTTACCGCACTCGATACTGCGGTTGATTCCATTGATAAATTGCGAGACACTTCATTTTCTCATCAACGGTGCAGTGTTGTTGAAGTGATGGGCCGCCATTGCGGGGATTTGGCACTTTACGCAGGCATTGCTTGCGGCAGTGAATTTATCATTACGCCGGAGACAGGTTTTGACCGTCAACGCACCATTGATGCAGTGAAAAGCTCATTTGAGCGTAATAAACGCCATGCCATCGTGGTGTCTACAGAAAACATGACTGATGTAGCACAACTTGCTAGGGACATTGAAGAAGAAACCGGTCATGAGTCAAGAGCAACGGTGTTTGGTCATGTTCAGCGCGGCGGTGATCCTCAAGCATTTGATCGCGTGATGGCAACTGAGATGGCTGAGCGTGCGGTTGAACTGCTTAAAAATTATGATTCCAGCAAAGTCATTGCTTCCAAAGGCAAAGAACTTGTCAATATCCCAATCCGTGAAGCATTGCAAATGGTGAAAGAAATACCCAACAAGCGCTATGGCTTGGTGGGGCAGCTCAAAAATTAAGGGAGGCAACCATGATACCATTTAGTCAAACAAAAATTGTATGTACCATCGGTCCGGTCAGTGAGTCAAAAGAAACCATGCGTGAGTTGATTATGGCAGGCATGAATGTGATGCGTCTTAACTTTTCCCACTCTTACTATGAAGAACATAAAGAGCGCCTCAACACCTTGCGCACATTAAACGAGGAACTTGGGTCCAATGTTGGGTCATTGTTAGACACCAAGGGTCCTGAAATTCGAACCCATCATTTTAAGGATGGTAAGGCCAATATCAAAGTGGGTCAGTCTGTAGATATTCATATGGATGAAATTTTAGGTGATGATACGAAATTTTCTGTCACGTACCCCTATTTATACCAAGATGTTGAAGTCGGGGGAAATATTGTTGTCGATGATGGATATCTGACGCTTAAAATTACTGATATTGACAAAGATAGAAAAATTATTCATACCGAGGCTTTCAACACACATTCAATTAAGGACCGTCGAGGTATTAATGTTCCGGGAATTGAGCTTTCTCAAAAATTCATTAGCGACAAAGACTATGACGACATTGTATGGGCCTGTAAAAATGAGATGGATTTTATAGCGGCATCTTTCGTACGACGTAGAAGCGATGTTGAAGAAGTGAAAAAAATCACCACTCAATGCAGTGGCCATGACATAAAAATTATCGCTAAGATTGAAAATCAAGAAGGCGTTAATAACATTGATGATATCATTGATGTCGCGGATGGTGTGATGATTGCTCGGGGTGATCTCGGCGTTGAAGTACCGCCCGAAGAAGTTCCTGTCATTCAAAAAGATATCATTGCACGGTGTCACCGCAGAGGTAAAATCACCATCACGGCAACACAAATGCTAGAAAGCATGCAGGAAAACCCAAAACCAACCCGTGCAGAAGTTTCAGATGTCGCCAATGCCATCATGGATGGCACTGACGCAACGATGCTGAGCGGGGAAAGCGCCATTGGCCAATACCCTGTTGAAAGTGTCCGCATCATGCGTGACATTGCACGCCGTATGGAACGCGAGGTCAAACGTTCTGAATGGATTAATCGCGCCAACATGGACAATAACAAGGACATTCCTTCAAACATTGCCATGTCTGCTGCGCATGCAGTGATTCAGGGAAATGCGAATCTAGTCATCGCACCCTCTGTTTCAGGTACTACAGCCAGACTTCTTTCTAAGAACCGCCCTAACACAATGATTTTAGCGCTCGTTCCCAACGAGAGTCTTGCACGGTCTTTGGCCATCCATCATGGTGTGAAGCCGATCGTCTTTAAACTGGGCACCGATACCGAAGATTTAATCAAACGTGTGATAGAGTTTGTCAAAAAGGAAAATTACGTTGAAGCGGGTTCCCGTGTTATTGTTACAGGTGGTTTCCCACTTGGAACCAGCACCAACTCTTTACGTATTCTTGATATTTAAAAATTTTGGAGCTGTAAAGACATGAAATCATAGACGATTTCATTCTTACAGCTCTTTTTTCTTAGACGGTTATAGTGAGTACGGGTTCCCTCAAATAATCAATACTTAATTAATATTTCCACTTGAGCCATGACTTATTGGATACGGATCAAAACGTAAGAAACCATAAGGGGCTGTGTTTATAGCCCCTTATGGTTTCTAAGAATGCGTTAAATCCAAAAAATGTTCAGCAATCGTGCGCATGTTTTCAAGGTCAGAGTCGTCCAAATCAACCAGTTGGTCCATGTTACCTGTACTTACTTTTGAAATAAGGACAAACGTGCGGTTTCTTACATCATAGGTGCATAAGTAGGTTTGATTGTTCACCACTAAATCAGTCACATCAAAGACACCTGTTTTGCCAGGAACCCTGTTGATAGGCATCATTGAATAAAGTTTCATGTGTTCGATTTCAAATGATGTTTTGTTCTTGTGAAGCAGCCACTTTTCAATCGTTTTTTGCATGCGGCCTCCTTTCTACCACATAAAAAAACGCCATCGTAATGATGGCGGCATTCTCACCATCATTCAAGCGTTAGCACCTTACTGTTTAAGCAGGTTGCTGAAGGGTCATCGAGCGTGTCTCTCGCCTTCTCTTAATGGTAGGTTTATTTTAAATTATCTTAGGTCAAAACACAACACGTTTCGTTAAATTCATCATTTCAACGTTCTTTAACTATTTAAAGTTGTGTATAATAATTATAAAGATAGTAGCTCCGGAAGATTTATTATAATCACGTAAAACATGAACGATTGTGGTGATAAGTATAATGAAAAGCATTGACACTTTGCGTAACCAAAGCATTCCCAAGCGTCGCCAAGAGGACATTTTAAAAGCGAGCTTTCCGATTCTGTTTTTGATTCACGGCATTGGGATTGTCGCCAACATCTTCTTGACACAAAACCGGATTGCCACTGCAGGCTTTGTGTTTGTATTGTTGTGTTTAACAGTCATGTACTATGATTATCACAAACGTGGCAAATACACATTTACTGTCAAATTCATCAATGCCATCCTCATACTTAATTATCTACTTTATTTAGAGGTTTCCCAGCACAGTGTTTTTGTGTTTTATTTGTTCCCACCGCTTGCCATTCTTACGTTTTATTTAAATGGACTGATTAAAGGATTTATACTCTCAGCGCTTGCATTGATAGGGTCCGTCGTTCACGTGGTTTGGCGCTGGGAGACGTGGCAAGACACAATTTTTAATGTAGGGTCCTTGATCAACTTCCTTTCGGGTTCAGTTGCATTGCTCGGCGTCATCATTTTGTATGAATTGTCCATTCATTCAACACACACAGAACTTCAAAGGCAATCCAAGCGATTTTTGAACCTTGCACATACTGATGCGCTTACAAAACTTCCCAATCGTCTTTCCTTACAAGATGAACTCTTGGAGCAACTTAATGGTAATGTGAAGCGTTCATTCAGCGTGTTGCTTATCGATGTCGATCAATTCAAGCATATAAATGACACACATGGCCATAAAGTTGGGGATGAAGTATTAAATTCAATTGCTAAACTTTTAAGCACAACCTTCAATAAATATGGACGAGTCGGTAGGTGGGGTGGTGATGAATTTTTAGTGATTTGTCCAAATATATCATTGAAAGAAGCTTTTATCCAAGCCGAAAAGGCGCGCAAATCAATAGAAAAAGAAGTTTTTCCGGTGCATTCAGCACTCTCAATCAGTACCGGCATCACAGAAAACAAGTCTGGAGATGACGAACACACACTTCTAAGTCGGTGTGACGATGCACTGTATCAAGCCAAGCAAAGAGGTAAAAACATTACCGTGACATTGCTTGATTAATTGTCAAAATCAATCAGGTCATTTCTCAAACACGGCAACGAGTGCGAACGCATCGTTTGAATTAAATGGCGTGTCATTAAAACCACTGTAAAATTCACCATGTATAAATCCGGCGTCAAACGCCAACAATTCAAGCTGGTGTTTTTTTAATGGATAAAGTTCGACCGTATTTTCATGGCTCTCACTGCCCACTTGTAGAATCGTCTTAAAATTAATGGTTGTTTCGTTGAAGCTGTATCGCCTTTGCATCATATGGTGCGCACCTTCAAGGGTGGGGAGTGTTTTTATTTCTTTAATGAGAATTCTCTCATAATTGACGATTTGCACGATGAACCTTCCCCCTGGTTTGAGTGATTGATAACATTGTTTTATTACTTTTTTAATGGACTCAATATCTTTAAGATGCACCAACGTATTTCCGATTGAATAAATGCTGTCATAACGATTTGTTGCTAAAAATGCGCGCATGTCCAAAACGTTAAATGAGACATTGTCATTATTTTTCGCACGATGAATGGCGATGTCAATCAGTTCTTTTGTGATATCATACCCTTCAACCAGATTGCCCTCTTTTGCAAGTGCGATGGCATAGCTTCCATCAGCGCACCCAATGTCTGCAAGTCGACCTGGTTTTAAATGCGTTTTTAAAAACATTCCTTTTTGTTCACTATAGGGGAAAATATCACTGTATGCACGCGCCCATGCTGCATAATACACACAATCACCTCGTCTTTCGTTTGTTTTTAGCGTATCATGCGCGAACCAATCCTAAAAGCAAAGTCATAAAAAACATTCCTAAACCAGTGAAAATTCATTATATTTTTGATAACCTAAGGATAAATTGGAGGGAAGATAATGGACAAACACATTCGTCGCATCACAGTATTTGCTTTATCATTCATGGCCACATTGATCGTGTTTTTCACGACATTAATTATTGAGATGAACAACCAAACTGTCATGGAAGAACGAACGTGGTCTTTGTTTGGCATTCCTCTTATGAAACAACACACGCATGATGCGACCATCGCTGGCATTGGTGGGAGCGTCCCGGGGTCTTTTCGCTTTCAACATGGCATCTTTTTCTATGCACTTATCATCGCGATTCTTGTGGTGCTTATGAGCGAGGCTGTCATTAAATTCAAAACCAAACAAAACCGTTAAAATATTACACTGAAGTATTAATTAAAATCCCCCCTCAAAAAACACATATACTGCCAGTTTCAGTCGCTATGGTTAGTCGTTAAGCAATGAATAAGTGCAAGCAATTGCACTTTTTTTATTGTCAGCAACACAAAGGCGTAAAACTAAGGTTTGTGAAGTGCGTATTTTAAACTGCCTTTTTGTGCTTTATCGTAGATTTTTCATAATCATGTGCTATAATACTTAAGACGTGCCGACCGAACGGTCGGTCGGGATAATTAGAATGGAGTGTTACTATGAAAAATCTCATCACGTTTTCAGTAGAAAAGCTGATTACTGTACTCATGGTCGTTGTGGCTGTGGCAGTTTTTGGCGTTGTATCATTTACTCGACTGACGACGGATTTGTTTCCGGATATAAACTTGCCGTTTGCAGTTGTTACAACAACTTATCCGGGCGCCAGTCCTGAAGAAGTTGAAACGGACGTTACCATTCCTTTGGAGCGTGCGTTTCAAACAACAACCAATATTAATGAAGTGACCACGCAGTCAAATGAGAATTTTTCTATGGTCATGCTTGAATTTGGAACTGATACTGATATGGACTCAGCAACGCTTGAGATGCGTGAGCAAATCAATAATTTAGTAGATGATTTGCCAGAGGATGCAAGCAATCCGTCGATTATGCGACTTAATCCGGATATGCTTCCGATTATGAATTTTTCTGTATCGCATCAAGGCAAAGATATCGAAGAATTGACGGACTGGGTCGATAACGACTTGACCCCAGAGCTTGAAAGAATCAGCGGTGTTGCGTCGCTTAATATTTCTGGTGGATATGAATCAGAACTCAGAGTAACGCTTGATCAAGATGAAATCGATGCGGTCAATGATGAACTCGCTGCAATATTTGAAGACTTTGAGGATTTGATTGATGAAGACGAATTCGGGGGCGATTTGGATGAAGGGCTTCTGAACAAGGATTTCATCAGTGGTGTTTTACAAGCGCAAAACTTTGGGTTCCCTGCTGGCTTTCTAGAAATGGATGATGCGTCATACATGGTCCGTGTCGGTGATGAATTTGAAGATGTTGATGCAATGCGTTCAATGAAACTTTTAAACCTATCGATGCCGATGATGGATGATGTGGTCGTTGAGCTTGATGACGTGGCCGAGATAGAATTTGTTGATCAAATGGACCAACAATACTCAAAAGTTAACGGAGAAAATGCATTGTCCATCAGCCTGCAAAAAGGTTCAGAATTTGCGACAACCGATGTCACGAATGAAGTGAACCGGGTCTTAGGGGAAATCGCTGAAGATGAAGATGGTTTTGAATACACCATGTTGCTCGATCAAGGGGAATATATCGAACAAGCAACCGGTTCGGTTGTCGATAACTTGGTCATTGGTGGTTTACTTGCCATCGCAATCTTATTGTTATTCTTAAGAAGCTTCCGCATTACCTTTGTGGTGGGTGTCGCGATTCCGATTAGTCTTTTGTTCGCGATTGTTTTGATTTATCTGTCGGGCATCACACTCAACATTGTTTCCCTGGGTGGACTTGCACTGGGAATTGGAATGTTGGTGGATAACTCCATTGTTGTGATTGAAAACATATTCAGGATGAAAAAAGAAGGCGCTTCAAACAAAGAAGCTGCGATTAACGGGGCTCATCAGGTTTCTGGCGCAATCATTGCCTCGACATTAACTACTATAGGTGTCTTTTTACCGGTTATGTTCATTGAAGATTTCATTCGTGAAATTTTCTATCAACTTGCACTGACCATTACTTTCTCGCTACTTGCAAGTTTGTTGATTGCGCTGACATTCGTACCGACCGTTGCAAACCGTATTATGCGTGAAGATGAAAATGCGCGGTCTCCTAAAAAAGAAAAGACCAACAAGACACCATTCATTGAACGCATCAAAAACGTATATACCCTTGCTTTAAGTGCACTTTTCAAAGTGAAAAGTGTAGTCATGATTACTGTGCTTGCCCTATTTATTGGCGCAGTGATGTTAGCAACGTCCCGCGGTTTTGAATTTTTCCCAGCCACAGACGAAGGCACACTCATGATAACGCTTGAACCGGCTGAAGGTGAGTCTGCCATGGACTTTGAGACTTTATCTGGGTATCTCGATGACCTTGGTGACGATATTTTGGCGTATGATGATGTTGAGAGTGTGGGCATCACAGTTGGTGGTGGCGGTATGGGCATGATAATGGACGCCCAACAAGGCTCTGATATGACGGCTAATGCTAACGTTGTGTTACGAGAAGACCGTGAAATGACCACTCAAGAAGTTAACGATTTGATCACACAGATGTTAGAAACGGATTACACGATGTTTGAGGCGGATATCATGGGTACTGAAGGGGATGTTGACCAAATTGTTGGTAGCGGTATCCAAGTACGCATCAGTGGTCCTGACCTTGATGCTTTGCGCAGTGAGGCCGATAACATCTCAGCGTTATTACGTCAGGTTGAGGGGGTTGAAACTGTTGATCCTGGGTATGATGAAGCGGCTGAAGAATTGCGCATTGTTGTGGACAAAGACGAAGCCATTGCCAATAACCTTACGGTTGCCCAAGTTTATCAGTCCGTCAGTGATTATCTGAGTGAACCTTCCACCATTACGACGATTCAACATGAAAACCGCACCTATGATGTCTTTGTGTATGATGAAGATCAGACGACGCGCCGCGAAATTGACGATTTAGATGAAATTGAATCGCTTGTGGTTGGTGAAGACATGCTTGGCGGTGACATTGTCCTTGGAGATCTTGCGGATGTATCAATGGAACCGGGATTTAGTACGATTACACGCCATAATGGTGCACGCAGTTTGACTGTGGATGCGCAACTAACAACCGATGCCAACGCTTCACTGGTCAGTGAAGACGTAGAAACAGTCCTTGATGATTATGAGACGCAAAGCGGGTATCAATTGACGTTACTTGGTGAAAGCGAAGAAATTGAGGAAACACTTGAGACTATGTTGCTCATTGGTGGGATTGGCATTATGTTGGTTTATATGATTATGGCGTCTCAGTTCCAATCCTTCATTTATCCATTCATCATTATGATAACCATTCCCTTAGCTTTTACTGGTGGTTTTGGTTTGCTTTACCTTTCGGGCGACCCTGTAAGCATTATCGCTTTGTTAGGCCTGGTCATTTTAAGTGGGGTGGTTGTCAATAACGGCATTGTGCTCGTTGATTATATCAACCAACTTCGCGCGCGAGGCCTAGGGCTTAAGGCGGCCATTTTCCAAGCCGGCCGCATTAGAATCCGCCCCATATTCATGACAGCCTTGACGACGATCTTGGCTTTAACTGGAATGGCATTTGGCCTTGGTGAGGGGGCTGAACTTATCCAGCCCCTTGCATTCACTGCCATTGGTGGCTTGGTTTACGCGACATTCTTGACGATTTTTGTGGTCCCAATCATGTATTATGCGCTAACGGTTTATACACGATTCATTGTTGGGGGCTTTATGATTGTACTTGGCCTCGCTGGTAGCTTTATTCTTTATGACGCTCAGGAATGGCTTTTCATGTCACTTACCTTAGTCTTCATTGTTTTGGTGATTGCCCTCATGGTCTTCCTTCCGAAGCAGCCGATTGAGTCTTATGATTTAAATAGCACCGATACACAGGAAATGGATGCGTACTTACAAAGGATGATGGAGTGATATGAGTGATAAAAAGGCCCATATTCTTGATGTTGTTTTGAGTTTTTTAGCCCATCCTACATCTAAACGTCCTCTCAGTATTGCCAATGTTGCCAAGGCCACAGGCATGGCTAAGAGTTCCATTTATGAACACTTTACCAATAAACAATCCCTGGTGCATGCGGCACTGTGCCGCTTGATTGACCGTAATGAAAATACATTAATAAATGTTGAGGGTTTTTCTGATATGTCCTTTAGTGCGGCGTTCAGTGAACATATGCACCGTTTCTTAGAACTGAGTTCAAATAATGAGATGATGCATAATTATATGCATCATCCCTTGGTTCAGAGCATGAGTGAATCATTGAAGGCCGATTTAAAATCACGGGTCAATGATTTGACCGATACGGTTCACTTACGGTTCAAGACGATTTTGCAAAAAGGGATTGATGAAGGCGTTTTGAATGAAACGGTGTCACACAAACGTCTCCAAACGGTTGAATCCTTAGTTCTTGGCAATGTAGTTGCCTTAAGCATGCCGCACAATGATTGGGATGTTGATGCAACGGTTGAAGATGTTCTGAACAGTATTATCATCCTATATAACCATTAAAAAAACGGCCATTAATTTGGCCGTTTTTTATATTCATAAAGCGTAGCGTGTGTGCCATTATAATAGGCCACAAGATACTGCCCTTGATAAGGTGCGATCAACGTGTGTTTAAATAAAGCTGCCGCATCAAGATTGTATGTTTTTGCAACATGGGAGAGAATAGTCTTTCTTAATGGTTTGTCGGTGATTTTTTCAAAGTAGGGTTTCGGTTTGGTTTTAAAGTGTTTCAAGAACGGAATTTTAAGCATATCGATGTGATCACTGTGGATGCCTTCTTGATATAAAAAGTCACTGATGAAACGATAAAGTGTATCGATTTGATAGCCTATGCGCTCGTGCCCCTTGGCGTGGAAGCTCCTATGCAGTCGTTTGAAAAAATCAAAATAGTCATTGGTGTGTGATGTGATAATAGAGAAAAGGGTGTGGTTAAAATAGCCTTTATTGTGAAAAATTTCCAACATCTCTTCAACATTTTTAATAGTGGTGACATCGTCTTTGCTTAATACATGATTGGACCGGATTTCATAAGGGGCTTGTTTGTCGTAATCGTAGTCATAGACATCTGCTTGATGCCGAATCATCGTGCCACGCAACATTTTCAAGAATCCAAGTTGTAGTTCCTTGGCGCCTAATGCATAGACGTCGTTAAACGTTTGTTTGAAGCGGGATAAATCTTCAGCGGGGAGCCCGGCAATTAAATCCAGATGTAACGCGATGATGTCATGTTGAATGATGTCTTTTATCACTCGAAACAATTTTTCATTGTCTTGACGTCTACCGACCAAAAGGTTGGTTTTGGTATGGGTAGACTGAATGCCAATTTCAAATCGAAACAATCCTTTGGGCGCATGGGTATGAATATGATCAATGAGTGTATGTGACAACGTATCGCCCGTCATTTCAAACTGAAATACACTGCCGGGTGTATGGTTTTCGATGATGTAATCGATAATTTTCAGTGCATCGCTGTTAGCGTTAAAGGTCCGATCAAGAAACTTGAATGTCTTTGCGCCCCGATTAAGTTCGTGGGCAATATTGTCAAAAACATCTGTGAGCTTAAAAAAACGTACTGTCTTTTCAAGACTGGAAAGACAGTAAGAACAACGATACGGACAACCACGGGCGCTTTCAATATACACAATTCTGGTAACAGGGCTCGCGTGGGATTCATCCAAAAAATGCGGTGAGGCGAGTTGGTGTAAGTTTTCGATTTCTTCGATGGGGTTTTCGATACCGTCCGCTGATAGGTTGGGCACTTTTTCAAGCGGTGCGCCTTCGCTATAATGTGCAACCAGTGCATCCATACTTTTTTCGCCTTCGCCCTTAATGACACCATCGATGGGCCAGTGGTCTAAGAAATGTGCTGCGTCATATGAAACCTCGGGACCACCTAGAATGATAGGTATGTCTGCCTTCTCTTTTAAGGTGTGAATAATGGTTTGAGTAAGGGTCACATTCCATATGTATACTGAAAAGCCCACAAAGAGTGGATTTTTATCTATAATTGTTTTAACGATGGTTTCCACATTATCTTTTATGGTGAATTCCATAAAATCAATGTGATGGGACGCATTGGCTTTTAAAAGTCTTACGGCCGTGTTGGTATGGATATATTTGGCGTTCAGTGCCACAAGCAAGGGATGCATGGTATCAACTCCAATTCATATTGTATCATAAAGCGTCTTCGTGTGATAGAATACTGTTGAAATGCAGAGGTGTTAAACATGTACAAACTCAATACGAAGTATGAACCCAAGGGAGATCAAGTCAAGGCCATCAAGGATTTGGCTCAAAATATTATCGACGGGGACAAGGAACAGGTGCTGCTTGGTGCAACGGGGACTGGTAAAACCTTCACCATGAGCAATGTTATCAGTGATCTTGATAAACCGATTTTGATTCTTGCGCATAATAAAACCTTGGCGGGACAACTTTACAGTGAATTTAAAGAATTCTTCCCTGAAAACCGGGTAGAATATTTTATTAGTTATTATGATTATTACCAACCAGAAGCCTACGTTCCGCATCGTGATCTTTTTATTGAGAAAGATGCGCAAACAAATGATGAAATCGATGAGCTGCGCCACAGTGCCACAGCCTCTCTCTTAGAGCGCAATGACGTTATTGTGGTGGCTTCGGTAAGTTGTATATACGGAATTGGTGACCCTGAAGATTATAAGAACGCAACCATGACATTAAGACAAGGAGACATCATCGAGCGCGATGATGTGCTTGTGCGTCTTGTCAACATGCTCTTTGAACGCAATGATACGGATTTTCAGCGCGGAACATACCGTGTTAAAGGGGATACAGTGGAAATTTTACCCACCTATCAAAAGTCTACAGGGATTCGACTTGAATTTTTTGATGATGAGCTTGAACGTATTCGCAGTTTTGACATTGTGAGTGGTGAAATTTTAGAGGATTATGATTTGGTAACGATTTTTCCGGCCACGCAATTTGTGACCAATAAAGATAAACTCGAAGAAGGGATTCGACGCATCGAAGCCGAACTTAAAGAACAAGTCGCCCATTTTGAACATGAAGGCAAGCTTGTGGAAGCCGAACGGTTAAAACAGCGGACAAACTACGATATAGAAATGCTCAAGGAAATTGGAACCTGTAAGGGTGTTGAAAACTATTCACGCCACCTTTCTTTGCGTGATGCGGGCGAGACACCCTCAACTCTTATGGACTTTTTTGGGGACGATTATCTGTTGATTGTCGATGAGTCCCACGTTACCCTTCCCCAAGTACGCGGCATGTATAACGGAGACAGGGCCCGTAAACAAACACTCGTTGATTACGGATTCCGTTTACCCAGTGCGCTTGATAACCGCCCGCTTAATTTTGACGAATTCAACGAAAAAGTTAACCAGGTTGTTTATGTTTCCGCAACCCCTGGCGATTATGAAATGAACCGTTCAAATCATGTCATCGAACAAATCATCCGGCCCACCGGATTGCTTGATCCTTATGTCGAGGTGGCGCCCAAAGAAGGCCAAATTGATGACTTGGTCAGTGAAATTCACAAACGGATGGAAAAGAATGAGCGGGTGTTAATTACCACGCTAACGATTAAGATGAGTGAGGATTTGACGAGCTATTTGAAGGAAATGGGCATTAAAGTTGCGTATTTGCATAGTGAAATCGATTCACTTGAGCGTATTGAAATTATGCGTGATTTACGCCTAGGGGTCTATGATGTTCTTGTGGGCATCAACCTCTTAAGAGAGGGGCTTGACCTTCCGGAAGTTTCATTCATTGGCATCTTGGATGCGGATAAGCAAGGCTTTTTGAGAAGCGCGCGAAGCTTGATTCAGACCATTGGACGGGCCGCAAGGAA
>PUMO01000114.1 GCA_003551405.1 Mollicutes bacterium
GTGCTGATAGGCGTTGCCTTTGTGAGGGAAGCCCAGGGTATGCTCGATTCCTGGATGGACTACTTCAAGCACCTATGCAGCGAGAACGAGGTGTACGAGCTTCCCATCATCGAAAGCTCCTTCTGGAAGGTTTTTTCCGGATTCATCGACGGGGGTATGAGGTCCGGAATACCCCGGGAGAAGCACGACTTCGTGGGCACCCATTACGGCGATGCCTCTGATTTTGTGGATGCCTTGGGTATCAAGGACAAGAAGTTAGGCTACGTGTTCCTTGTGGATGAAGAGGGATACATCAGGTTCAGAGGAGATGGATACATCGATGAGGAAGGTAAGAGGGGGATACTGGAACAGGTCCGAGATATCTGCCATTGAATTACATGTGCTGAGTGATATCACCTAGATTGCGATATATATTCCATGGACGTTGATGGCGGAATATATTTAAGCAAAATGAGCGATTTAACGGAGTCTTTAAAGATACTCGGAGCCGATCTATGTCAGCCGCCATAGCGTATTCCACCGATTTCGCCATAATCTTCGTGGCCGCCACGGTCATAGGGTATGTAGCCCATAAATTTGGTCAACCTACCATAGTCGCTTACATCTTGACCGGTGTTATCTTAGGACCTGTTGTTCTGGACGTGGTGGTAGAGGAGGGGCTTGTAGAGATAATGTCTCATCTAGGTATAGGCTTTCTTCTGTTCCTTCTGGGAATAAAGATGCATTTCGACGAGGTCAAGAAGATATTTCGACCCATCGTCAAGATAGCCGGAAGTCAGATCGTGCTGCAGCAATCTTTGGCATTCCTGGTGGCCTACATGCTGGGATTTCCCTTCTGGCAGGCACTGGTCATCGGTTTATGTACCATATTCGGTGCCACCCCTGTGATAGTCAAGGCCCTCACTGATAAAGGTGAGATACGGACATTACCCGGAAGGATCAACGTGGGTGTGCTGATAGGGCAAGATATCTATCTTGTCCTGGCCCTTGCCTTGTTGGGGATAGGTACCCTGGCTAGTCCCGTGGAGATAGCTTTCACCGTGGGTAAGATACTGCTTTTGGTCGGAGTGATCACCGTAGTCACCTTGGCCGCCTCACGTTACGTTTTACCCGAAGTTTTCAAAAGGGTGGCGGCACACAAAGAGGTGCTTTTCGTCTTCACCATCGCCTGGGCATTCCTCTTCATTTACACGTCGGAAATATTCGATCTGTCCTTGGAAGTGGGTGCCTTCTTGGCGGGACTCGCCCTGGCACAACTGCCCTATAGTAGAGAGCTGGAGGAGCAGATAGAACCATTGACCGATTTTTTCATATTGATATTCTTCTCGACCATCGGTCTGAGGTTGGTAGCCGATGAACTGTTTTATTATTGGCAGGAGGCGGTCATTGCCTCGTTGATATTGATCGTTGGAAATTTCCTCATAATGTTCTACTTGATCTACAAAGAAAAATTTTCCGTGAAAACATCATTCCTGGGCAGTATAAACATGATACAGGTGAGCGAGTTCTCCTTGGTGGTGGGGGCCCTGGCAGTGACCCAGGGTTTCATAGAGATCGAAGTCCTCGGATATCTGAGCCTTATGGCCTTGATGACCATGAGCGCTTCAACATATGTATTATACAACAACGATAAGATCTACCAGTGGGCGAAACCGTGGTTAAAAAGATTTGAATCACCGGACCGGAGGGATGAAGACGTTACAGAATACCGAAACCACGCGGTGGTACTGGGATATAACCACCTTTCCAAAAAATTGATACCCGTCATCAAAGAGCATTTCGACGACCTTGTGGTCTTAGATCATGATCCAAAAAACATAGACCTGCTCAAACAGAGCGAATTTGATTTTGTATATGGTGACTTCAGATACGGTGAAGTTAGAAGGGGACTGAATCTGAAAAATGCAGCCTTCGTATTCAGCTTTCTTCCGGACATATCCAGCAATACTATTTTGATGGAGGAGGTCTCTGAAGATACCACGGTTTTTGTAGAGTGTGAATCGGAGGATGCCCTGGTAGCATTGTCCAAGTTGGGTGGCAACGAGCCCTTGTTTACGAAGGTGATATCATCTCTCCAGCTATTCGACTGTGTAGAGGGTTTTCTGAAAGATGAGGACAGCTTGAAAGAGATGACCGGCCAGGATTGGAGAATTTTAAGGGGTGAATCTTCCGATGGCTCTTGAAGCGATAACCGACCTCGCGGTGGTCTTCATGATCATAGGCGGTTTCATCCTGATATCTAATCACTTTTCACTTCCTACCATACCCAGCTACATCCTTGCCGGTGTGATAGCTGGATTCTTCATAGATCAAGAAAACTTATTCGAGATGGCCAGGTGGGGCCTGACATTCATGATATTCGCTTTCGGAGCGTCCATCAACTTTAGAGATATAAAGGAGGTATTGTGGGAGAGCGAGGTCCTACTGGGATTGCAGGTATTGGTGCTGGGTGTGCTGGGTTACATAGTCGGGATCATACTCGGATTGGGTTACACGAATTCTCTGTACTTCACGGTGGCGGTGATACTCAGCTCAACCATAATCGGTTTCAAGTTGGCCAGTCCCAAGGGCAAAACCCGATTGGTCCATGGTAGATTATCCGAGGCGATACAGTTCACGGATGATCTGGTCGCTGTTTTTTTGATACTCATTTTAGGTGCTATCACGGTGGAAGGATTCACGGCCTTCTCCGTATTTAGGAACTTGTTTTTCGGCCTGGCACTGCTATTTATTTCATTTTTGATCTACAAGTTCGGTTTCAAGTACATCATACGATTCGCCGGTGGTTCAGGGGAGTTGATCCTGATGGGGAGCATCTCTCTACTTTTCTTGTTTCTTGGACTGAGCCACTACCTGGGTTTATCGATCCTGATAGGTGCGTTCACCGCAGGTCTGGCAGTAAGGATCGATTCCTACGGTTTAGCCGAGGTGATAACAGGAATAGAGTCCATCAAATACTTCTTCTCAGCCATATTTTTTGCTATGCTGGGCGGTCTTCTCAACGTCACATCGTTCTATACGGTGGTGATAGCGGCGATCCTGATACTCCTGGTTGCAGTGGTCAAACCCA
>PUMO01000116.1 GCA_003551405.1 Mollicutes bacterium
CGATCAACATGATGAAAACCTGGGGCTATGAATCAATCAAAGTGGACACCCATCCAGCCAATTCTCCAATGCGTGCACTGCTTAAGCGTCTACAGTTTCAATATCGTGGGTATTTGCCCAAGATTCACCGGCTGGCCTATGAGCGCATCAGCCACACTTCGATGAAAAAAATCGTGATTCTAGGCAGTCCAGGCACCGGCAAAACCACCCTTTCACGCATGCTTTCAAGACGGCTTGGTCTCAAAGCGCTTCACTTGGATACCGTTTATTGGCTCAGAAACTGGCAGGCGATGGATATCGAGCGTTTTACCAAAACGGTGCGTTCGTTCATGGCTAGTCATGAAGATTTCGTCATGGATGGAAACTATATGTTAACGCCGAGCTTTGAAGACAGACTGCATGTTGCCGATACCATCATATTGCTTAATTACAATACCAAAGAAGCCCTGCGCGGCATCATTGAACGTGAAGCGCAGTATAAACATACGTATCGCAGTGACATGGCAACCGGTTGTATTGAAGAGCTTGACCAGGAATTTTTACAATACGTTGCCTTTTTTGACGATAAAAAAAAGAAACTATACGGTATATTAAACAGTCTCGCGCACGATAAGAATGTGTTGATATTCAACGATCGCCGTGCGATGCAGCAATGGTTGAATACACTATAAAGGATGATCCCTATGTTTGTAGATTTAGTAAACATGACAATTGAAAGTGGAAAAGGCGGCGATGGCATGAGTGCCTTTCGCCGTGAAAAATATGTTCCCAAAGGCGGGCCTTCAGGCGGTGATGGGGGCCGCGGTGGCCATGTCGTTTTTGAAGGTGATGAAGGCTTATCGACACTTCTTGAATTTCGCTATAACAAAATACGCAAGGCTTCTGATGGTGAAAACGGGAAAAATAAAAAAATGCACGGTAAAGACGGGGAAAATTTGGTGTTGAAAGTCCCTGTAGGGACAACCATCTTCAACCAACATAATAACCGTGTCCTCGCAGACATTACCGAACATAAGCAACGCGCCATTGTCCTGCGTGGTGGACGCGGTGGACGCGGAAATGTCAAATTCACCTCATCTAAAAATACCGCCCCCGATATCGCAGAGCGCGGCGAGCCCGGCAATGATCTCGATATTCGTCTAGAGCTAAAGCTGCTTGCGGATGTTGGGCTGATTGGTATGCCCAGTGTCGGCAAAAGCACCTTGATCAGTGCGATTTCCGCTGCCAGACCTAAAACCGCGGATTATCATTTCACCACCTTATCGCCGAATTTGGGTGTGGTCGGCACCAATGACCAGCGCAGTTTTGTCTGCGCCGATATGCCGGGCCTTATAAAAGGGGCCGCTATGGGCAGTGGTCTTGGTGCACAATTTTTGCGTCACATTGAACGCACGCGCGTACTTCTACATATCATTGATATGAGTGGCTTTGAAGGCCGAGACCCTTATGAAGATTATGAAACAATCAATCAGGAGCTGCGCAATTATGATGCCTCACTGATGAACCGTCCCCAAATTGTGGTTGCGAACAAGATGGATATGCCTGGTAGCCAAGAAAACCTAGAAGCTTTTAAGACGAAGACGCCAGGACTTGATATCATTCCCATAAGTGCTTATACCCGTGAAAACCTTGAATCATTGATTCATAAAACAGCGGACTTGCTTGATGAAATCAAGCGAACCCCACTTTATGACCAAGACACATTTGAAAGCCATGTGACCTATCAATATGAAGGGCATGAAGCGCCATATACCATTAAAAAAGGGGATGATGGAATCTATGAAATTGGTGGCGAAGGTCTCAAACGTCTCTTTGAGATGACCGATTTTTCAAAAGAACAATCCATCAAACGTTTTGCCAGACAATTGCGTGGGCTTGGTATTGACCGTGAGCTCCGTGAACTTGGCGTGAAACATGGTGACGCCGTACGTATATTCGATGTCACCTTTGAATTCCTGGATTAGAAAACTTCGTACAAAAACCATTCAGTCTGCAAGGAAGTGATGATATGTTTGAGCACTTTGAAACCATTCAATCGATAATTCAAAATGAATCCCCAAAAACGATGCAAAATGAACTTGACAAATTTCACGCTTCAGATATCGCGGAAATTTTTCCGTATTTGACCGAGGATGATCTCATGCATGCGCTCATGGTTTTGAATCATCATCGACTGGGTGAAATATTTACGCATGTCGATAATAAGTCGATCATTCGCAAACTGCGTAGACTTGAAAAAAATAAAGTTGCACGCATTATCTCGGTTATGGCACAGGATGATGCAACCGACCTTTTAAAAGCCTTTGACAAGGAACACCGCGAAGGCTATTTGGCATTACTTGATAAATCTGAAGCGGAGACCTTGAAACAATTGATCAGTTATAAGGAAGAAACCGCAGGATCACTCATGATAACCAACTTCATCACTTTGCAAAAGGGCATGGATGTTAAAGAAGCCATGAAAGCGTTGGTCCATGGCGCAACATCCAAACAAAGTATTCAGCGTCTGTTCATTTTGGATGACGGGAACTTTTTAGAAGGGGCGATTAACCTTAAACACTTAATTCAAGCAAGGGCGCCCAAACAAATTGATACACTGATGGATACAGAAATCATCTCGGTTAAGGAAAATACCTCAACAGAGGATGTTGCACGTCTCATGCAGAATTACGGCATTAACCTCATGCCGGTTGTCAATGACACCAATCAACTACAAGGGGTCATCACGCTGGATGATGCTGCGGATGTCCTGGATGAGGAAACCGATGAAGACTACGCACGGTTTGCGATGATTTCCAAACATGAAAACATTCACCGTAATGTCATCAAATCAGCCTTGCACCGTTTGCCGTGGTTGATGATTCTTTTGGTCCTTGGCTTGATGGTCTCAGGGATTTTATCAAACTTTGAAGCGACCATTGAACAAATCACCGTTCTAGTTTTCTTTTTACCTTTGATTTTGGATATGGGCGGTAATGTCGGCACTCAGTCATTGGCTGTTACGGTGCGCGGTATTTCGAAACACCATTATTCAAAAGGTGAAGCGGCGCGGCG
>PUMO01000004.1 GCA_003551405.1 Mollicutes bacterium
CCTTGCCAATGCAGAAGCACTGGCGAGCTGGTGTGGTGAGGCACTGTGGTGGTGAAGCACACCAATGTAATGCAGGAGGGCAGTAGGCATAAAGGGGCATAGTCCGGCCGCAGCTCTCACAGGAAGATCCTGCTGACTCCTGGTTCATATTTGAGTCATACGTGCACACAGTTCTAACATCTTTATGCAGCCCGCACATTTTTTTCTTGCCTCGTCACTCGCTGCCCCTAGCAGTGTATGCATCAGGTCACAGAAGCGATGCACCCTCCCACCTTTGCCATCGTCAAGCGAGGCTCATCGAGCTCCTGTGGGGCAGGAGGGGAGTATGAAAGGATGGTGATGAGATATGGAGGCACCCCAGCAGGCATAGCAGCCTGCTAAAACTCTCAGTAAAAGCCATTTGTTCCACCTGACCCAGTGCAGTTGTGGCCCCACTTTTCCTCTCACCTGCAATCTATGCTGTGTGTCCCCACACAGGCCATCTGCTGCAGCACCTGGCTGGGATGGCTTCTGCAGCGCCTGTTGTGGAGGACACAGGACAGGTAGGGTGGTGTATATCAACCTTGCCTACCAAGCACAGCAAGATGGCAGCAACGTGGCGTCTCAAACACAGAATGCTTGCGCATGTCAGGGATGAAAGCATGGTGCTCTTAAGTGTGAACTTAATATTGCCAGCAATGGGATCTGGAGAGACCTGCTCGTGGGCTGACACTCAAAACCAGGCAGATGGGGCCACACAGCCATGCCTGCGCGCTGCTCTTTGTACCAACCTTCTGGTTTGACCTGCATTTCAGGCCAGAAGTGATGGCTAAATTTATGGCAGCTGTGTCGTGCCCCACGAGTGTGTGGAGCCGAGGGCACCTAGCGTTGTCATCAAAGCTGACGCCGTACAGGAAGCACGGGCTGCAAGGTGTGGAAGAAGAATGTGTGCCTCTGAGTGTATCACTGAGTGTGAGGTGGAATGAAGGCCATGGCAGGTACAGGTAGACGCACTCCTAAGTTATGCTTTGGCAATGAACGTTACAGCCCAGTTGGGGCTGCAGACACACCAGCATTGTCCCACATTAATCCCCCTTTCATCTGCGCCTCCCCTCCAACGCATGAGCAAGCTCTCACCCACCCACACACCAATTTCTTGCACGCATGTGCAAGCACAGGTGGGAGTGCACCCCCCACCCACACACATCATCCGTGATGGAGCACATGCGCAGCGGCTACTGCACACACCATTGGCTGCTGGTGACCAACACACCAACGTCCGCACATCCGCGGCATGAGCCTTCAATCATCTGCACATGTGCTATTGCAGGGAGAGGCGGGTTTGAGTCATGAGGCAATCAGCATCCCCCCTTCTGGCCCAAGCATCTCCATCACAGCTGGATTGGAAAGTGAGGTCCTGGCATGCCTGCCTGCTCCCATGGCACAACAACAGCAAGAGCCGTGAGTGGCACTTTCACATTCAGGCACATCGAGGGTGCGGCCATCACATCCTAGGGCTCAAGGAGCACGCCCAGGCACACGAGCGTGCAATCTTTCCTTACAAACTTCCACCTGCAACTTGCCTGGAGCACCATGTCTGCTTGACGAATTGTATCTGAGGTAAACTTCTTGTTAACGTCTGCTGCCTCCTCAGCCAAATGGCTCCGCAACACATGTCCGTTGAGCACCTGCAAGATGCGAGAGTGAATGGACTTAACACTGTTAAGCATGAATGCTGTGACAACAGGCCTTGCTGTGACATTGTGAATCTTCAGACCCAGCATCAATACAACCGTGGTCTAGCGCACTGAGTGCTTCAAAGTCAGGTTCATGAGGCAGCACCACACGTCTGTGGTAGGGGCAGCTCTCAACCACCTCACAGCATGAGCTGCAGGCTTACTGCGCCCATCAGCCGAGCAATGAGGCCTTGCTTGCACTGCTGGAAATAAACCAGACCGCCCACGGCTTCCCCACCCTCACCCATGCAGCCTAGCAGGTCTTGGTATGCAAGGCGCATGGGCACTTCACACAACCTCTCCCTGACCATCACACAACCCCTGGTTGGTGGCCCGACCATGGGGCAGGGCCTTACACTTGATCGTTACAATCATCACAAATTGAAAAAGAAGCAGCCTTCCACCTCCACTGAAGTAAACCTCAGGAGGAGCACGCAGACAAGCTCACACGCACATAGGCTCACAGTCAAATGCAGAGGCGCACACGCCCTTGTACACACGCACACACATTTGCACGTACGCACCCATGCACGCATCCACACACACGTGCGCACCTTCAAGTATTCCTTGGTTAAGGCCACTCCCTCCGTGTGATTGCCCCTCCCCTCCCCACACAGCACCCCCACCCCGCACTGCTCCAGATCGCAGCAGGTCAGCAGGGCTGCAGCGCTTGGGCCATGCAGCAGGACGCCTGCATAGGCTGCACCCCTAATGCGGCAGCATTCCAGGTGGGCCCAAGCATTAGGGCCGGACACATGGATGGCAGGCAGCTTTGGGAACGTGCCACAGGCTGTGACTGTGCAGTCCTGCATCACAAGGCCACCTGTGTGAGTGCAGCGCAAGAGGAGGTGAATGGGGCACACACCTGCGTGGTTGCACTCTCCAGCAGCACTGTTGTCAAGCAGCATGCAATGTCAATGCATGTCAATGTCAATGAGCTGCAAAGCGCAAATGTGCTGGGACCCCTCCCCAGGGCTCCTAACGGAGCAGAGGGACACAGCAGGCTGTGCTAGTCCAACGCTCAGCAGCACAAAACACCTGGTTGGAGTGTTGATTGCAAAGGAAGTGCAGCGCAACGCTCGCACAATTGTGGCAGGAAGAGCTGTTGCCGCGCAAGCAGACAGCTGCTCTTGCGGACACCAAGCTACGCCTTTGCCCTTGCTCACCTGAGCACACCACCACTCCTCCGCCTTGCAGGAGGTGCAGGGTGCACGCGATGATTTCGAGAGTGGGCAAATCACGCAGGGAAGAAATAGCCGGGTTGGTCAACTGCAGCTCAAGCTGGCCAGGCATCCTGCAAGGGATGGAGGAAAGCGGCCACTTTTGCTCACGGCA
>PUMO01000143.1 GCA_003551405.1 Mollicutes bacterium
AAAAGCCCTTGCAAGGCGCGCACTGCTGCACGCAACCTCCCCTGCAACCTCTCCTGCCACCAGAGCACAGGCTTGCTGACTGCTGCTGTGAGTGTTGTTGTTGTGGCTGTCCAAGGGCTGCTCAGAGAGCGAGCCCACACCCGCCACCCATTTCCACGCACAAATACATTCCCCCACACAGCCCCGCACCGCGTCTGTAGGCGCCAGGATGGTTGAGCCTGTGATGGTGCCGTCCCCCACCGTCGCATCGCGCTCCTTCACGGTCTCGCTGAACCACTTGACGGCCAAGTCGGTGGACCAGGGGTGGGTGATGCTGCTGCTCTCGCCTGCAGCGACTGTGGGAGTTGTGCTGCGGCTGGGGGCACTGCTGGCGAAGGTGTGAGGGGGGGCGCGAGCAGATTCGCGTGAGAGGGTTGTGCTCAGGCAGGAGTGCACACTGCTGCTTCTGCTGTGCGTGGAGTGCTTGAACCGCGTTCCCGCCACCCCCCAACACCAGCAGGCACCCACAGCACCTAAGGAGCTAGTGAGGGCCCGCTGCAGCAGCAGGCCCCCGCCATTGGCCTATACCAATCCAACCAGCTGCTGCTGCTGCTGCTGTTGCTGCTCCAGATGCTGCTGCAATCTGCGCACTCACGCACGCGCGCCCGTCCAAGCACGCGCCGCCCCCCCTCACCCGCAGCCAATGCCGCCACGGCCGCCAGGAGGGCCAGCAGCCATGCAGCAGACGAAGCCATTGATGCGTGTGGGTCTTTGTGGCGAGGAGGGGATAAGGAGGCTGTTTGCTGGTGATTTGGATGGATTTGGGAGAACGCCTTCTCCTCGGCACTTATAATTAGTGCTCGGGCGACGAGGGCTATGCTTGCACGCTGCCTCGCTCGATGTGGATGCGTGGCTGAGTCAGCAGTGGGAGTAGAGGGGGAGGGGGGTTGGCAGCAGCAACTCGTCGTGGCGGCGCAGCAGGGCGTCGGGCGTGCAAGCTCACCCACTCGAGAGGAGGCGGGTGTGTTGTCTGTTGCAGCAGCTGGCGGAAAATGGGGCAGCAAATGGCCGCTGCGCAACTGCAAGCTGGGCGCGTTTGCGGCAGCTGCAGCTGTGGGAGGCCAAGGGGGTGGGGGACGATACGCACTTTGAAGGAGTGCTTAATGCATCCACATTCCCCATCAGCCAGCGATCACACGCAAGCAAGTGCGAGCAGCCTTGATGTTCCTATCGGTCACGCGTTCTCCTCATCCCCCCCCCAGCTTGTGCGCCAGCAGCACTCCACTGACCACGTGCATCACATTCCCCGCGTACCGCCTGCCCATCTCCACCAGATTGGCCTCGCTCCTGCCATTGTCGCTGCGCAGCACCAGGCGTCCCTCCCCCCCCCCTGCTGCTGCCGGCGCCTCACGCACGGCCGTCAGGGAGCGGCCACTGGCAGTGCGCCACTCGCGTGCCTCGTCCGTGATGTCGGCCGCCTGTATCTCGCTGCCCGGAACCACTGCGGTGGGCGGGAACGAGGGTACAGAGGTAGGTGGGAGGGGCAGGAGTAAGCCGACTATGCCTCCATCAATTCAGGGGAAGCCAGGTCAAGCGCATGCGTCTCCACTCCCGTCACGGGACTGTGTGACGCGGCGATCCAGATCTGGGCCCGAATCCTCAGATTCGGCCCCCAGGAACCAAATCCCCAGAAAGGCAATTCATGGGTCTGCCAAGGGGCCGGCCTGCTGCTGCTCCTTGACGGTGGGGAGTAGCTCAAAGGGGGCAGCATTACTGATGGAAAATCACGCACCATGGTACTTCAGGATGTCTGCCACCTTCATCAAATTCTCCTCCTCTGCCAGCTCATCCGTCGACACCAGGCCCATGTCCTCAGCAAGCTGCTCGAAGGCCTGCAGCAGCAGCAGCAGAAGGACAGCAAGGCACAGTGGGCCCACTGTAAGTGTTGCTGTTTAATCAGGAATTCCACACATGAGTCTGACCTGCCGGCTCTGAACAGCATTGCGGATAGACCTGGCTCCCCCCTTGCATGTCACCGTGGCAGGCTGCAAGTAAGGTGGCCCTCATGCAAGGAGCTGCAGCATTGCGGATAAACCTGGCTTCCCCCTTGCACGTCAATGTGACAGGCTGCAAGTAGGGTGGGCCCTCTGGCATGGGGCAGCGCAGGCTGCTGAAAGAGCAGCTGGCGGCAGACCAGGTGGACGCTCAGAAAGCATGGTGCATGCAGCGCACCCCAAGCCCACCTTGTCCACTGGGCTGAAGATCGTCCCCCCAGAGATGACGTCGGCTACCCCTGTGGCGTCCAGCAGCCCCTCCATCACGCTCGTGCTGCAGCATCGAGGGTGGTGTGTGGGCATGCGCAGAAGTTGAGGCAGGCGCGAGGCAGATGGGATCAATCCCATCTGGATGAGCAGCAGCAGCAGCGTGATGCTGCTGCTCCTGCAAGAGGATGTAGCATATACCTGGGCCCCGGCCGGGACGGGCGTGCTGACTAGTGCTCAGATGGCCAAGCACCGATGCTGCACTCCTGTTAGTCAGTGCCAGTGCCAGTGCCACTAGTGCTAGTGTCAGTGCCGGCCAAACCTCCATCAACCACCACACTGGTACCCTGCATCAGCTGCGCGCACCTAGTGATGCTGTCGTAGTAATCTTGGTACATGTCGTAGCCCTCAGGCATGAGCACCGAGTCGATCACGTGCACGATGTTCTGGCCCTCCATTTTCCTAGAGCGCGCGACGAGGAAGCGGGGGGTGCTGCCCATGAATCGATGCACCACGGTGTGATGCAATTTGCACCCATGACACTCGACGACGCAATCAAGCTTTGACATGCAGCAGGGTGGGCAAAGCAGTAAGGGCGCACAGCTAGGCAACGCCCCTTAACCTCTTCCACTTGCTGCTTAAGCAGCTCAAAGCTTTGAATGCTGGTGTACGGTATGGGGGATGAGGGAGTACCCAAGCAAGCCACTCACAGGTTTGGGCGCAGGACGGTGGCCACGCTCATCCTGCCAGCCCCCATGACCTCCAGGCCCTGGTCACCCCTGTGTGCGTGTGTGCGCTTTTTCAGTGT
>PUMO01000063.1 GCA_003551405.1 Mollicutes bacterium
GTAAAGCTCGGCCATCCACAGCCGCTGTCATACTGTTCATTGGTGGTGAACAAGGGTTCGCCGCTTACAACATCAACATAGATTCCCACTTGGTCATTGTCATGATAGGGGTTTTGAAAGGGTGATTCTGTATAATCTTGTTGTGTAATTAAATAAGAAAGCTTCGGCAAGGTGTTTTTAAGACGTGATTGCTTAAACGGCTTATAATATTCACGTGCACGTTCAACACCGTGGTGTTTTAACAAGGCGCGCCATGCTGTTTCACTTAAGTTTTCAAGTGTGCAAGGATAAAATGTCTCACGTTTTTTTATCGATACTGTGAGCGCTGCGCCATAATCTACGTTTGCTTGCACAAAATCCTTGAACGCCTGAGCGGTGTCATATTCTTTGGCGTTTTGAGTATGAATGATCGGTGCGTAGGCACCTAAATCATAGCTTGCGTCCTTAAATTGGTTGGTTGGGTCAATGAACTCGAAATAGATATCAAGTAAGTCATCATATGAACAATAGCGTGTATCATACACAACTTCTACTCCCGTTTGGCCATTTTTTTCTAAAGCCTCGTCATAACTTAATATATTCTCAACGTAAAAAAACCCTGGGCGCACGCTTTCAATACCTGGGCGTTTGTTAAACGCAAACACCAAAATACGCGGATCACCACCGCTAAAATAAGCATGTTTCACAATAACACATCCTCTCACAAAGTTCTTATTTTATTCGTCGTCATCCTCGACAATAATCGTTTCTTCCTCAAAGGGGCCGTAAGTTCTTACATACTCAAAAACTTTAGACTTATAATAACGTGAATCCGAACTAAATTGCTTAAAGGATGCCTCAGGAAAAAACAAAATATTGATGATGGGAATCAATAAAAACACTAACCATCCAGGATGCCAAAAACCATCCAAAACAACACCAAGCACTATATAACCAAACGTAATGCCGAGTGTCACCAGCCGTTTAGGTCTCAAATTGCGGTGAACCAAGAGGTCACTGATTGGAATCGCAAAAAAGACAACCCACGCAATGTGCGCCAAGTCTGCACCGAAGGCAAGCCATAAAAAGACCATTAAGCTAATCAATGGCATCATTTGAGTCAAGCGATGCATCCACCGTGAAGATAGCAATATCCAGGACAAAGGCATCAATAAAAAGAAACTTACGCCCATTAACCATGAATCAAGGACAAATCCGCTGAACAAAAACATCATTAGACTAATAAGCGGCATTGCGGCAACAATGCGTTCACGCATTGGAATCCCTCCTTTTTTCAATCCTCAACACATAAGGTGCCAAGGGTTTATTTAACAGTGCATGTTTTGTGACAAGAACAGAATGATTCAACTGACTTAATGCTTGATCCAAATATAGGCCTTCACGCTTGCCCTCAGGATGCCCGACATAAACCACACACACAATAATGCCGCCTAAAGAAAGTTTAGGCAATATGGATTGTATGGCGTTCCACGTGCTCTTCCCATGGGTTGTGCGCTTTTTTGTAGAACCGGGTAAATACCCGAGATTAAACGCCACCGCCTTTATTGGCCCTTTAACGACCCCATGCATGTGTTCATGAGACATATGATGTAGCGTGACGTTGTTTACACCATGGCCATCTAAACGCTTTTTAGTCGCATCAATGGCGGATTTCTGAATGTCAAAAGCATGCACACGTTGTGCACGGTTTGCTAAGAAAAGTGTGTCATGACCATTGCCGCATGTCGCGTCCACAACCAGGTCTTCTTTTCCGATAACACTTGCAAGCAATTCGTGGGCAAACGCCGTTACATCTTTCATTGAATCACCCCCTTTATTATAGCACAAGGTGCCCTTGCCTGTTTGGTATAAAAAAACGCCTCACAATTGAGGCGGTGCTTGATATATGGCGGAGAGGGGGGGATTCGAACCCCCGCGCCGCGTTAACGGCCTACTCGCTTTCCAAGCGAGCCCCTTCAGCCACTTGGGTACCCCTCCAAAACGCGCATCCTACACTATTGTAACATTTTTATTGCGTCTGGCAAGCATTTTATTAAATCCGTTGCAAGCAGCGATTCACTGCTAAAACGCGCACTGCCAATGTGCGCTGCATGCTTTTGGAGCACATGCGCATGGTGGATGGATGTCCACATATCCTTCGTTGTTCCAAAGCGCCCAGCAATAATGCCTGACAAAACATCCCCCATGCCTGCTCTTGCAAGCGCTGGGTTGGCAACAGGCGCAAACGTTATATGATTGTTTGCAGCAATTAAGCTGACTGGACCTTTTAAGACGGTGGTTAAATGATAAGACGCTAAAGCATCAAGCGTACTGAAAGGATCGGCCAATACATCAGATGATGATCGATTGGTTAAATATGCCATTTCACCTGCATGCGGAGTGATAACCACATGACTTAAATCCAAGGGTTCATATGCCATGACTTTATATAAATGTTTCAATCCATCGGCATCGATGATGAGCGGTATGTGGGTTTCAAGCAGAGTTTTTAAAACAGGGGTCATTGATTCATCCTGTGAAAGACCAACCCCGAATATAATGACATCAATTTTATTGGTAAGGTTTTTAATATTTGAAGGGTCTATTTCTTGAGCCATGATGTTAGGGTCGGTGTACATTGCTGGTGATGCACTGGGGTGATAAGCAATTTTAACCAATCCCGCCCCGCTTCTGAGTGAGGCGCGCGCACTGAGCACCGACGCGCCTTCCATGCCCGCTGAACCGCCGACAATAAGCACAGCTCCGTGGTCATATTTATGGGTATTTATTTTGCGTAAAGGCAGCGTCACATCGGTGTTGAGCACTTTATAGGTTGTAAGCGTATTAATAGGATGGATGCCCGCACTTACTGTATGCAGGGTACCACTATAGTCAAGTGCATCATTTAAAAGGTTGCCGGTTTTATAATCTTCAATGACAATGGTATCTTTCGCACGGATGCACGCACCTTCCGCCAAACCGTTAAAGGCATTTAAGCCAGAAGGAATATCGATGCTTAAAACGGGCGCTTCGCATTGATTGATGGCGTCAATCAAAGCA
>PUMO01000108.1 GCA_003551405.1 Mollicutes bacterium
GTTTGCGATCATTTTGTTTAACATTTTATTGTCTCCGGTTGATTCGGGCATAGGCATTCTCCTTAACCGTTTGTCGCGGCGCGCGGAATACCGTGCCGATGCCTTTGCGGTCAAACATACGTCCAAAACCTCCATGGCACGCGCACTACGGGTGTTAAGTGCGGAAAATTTCGCCAATTTGACGCCCCATCCACTTTATGTGACGTTAAATTATTCTCACCCACCCATTGATGCACGCCTTGATGCGTTTGGTGTCTATGCGCCTTTAGAAACAGTGAGTTATAGTGAACAGCAGCGCTCCAGCGAATAATTTGTAGACTTTTTTTGTAAGAGGGCTGAAAGTCCTTAACAGCATAACAATGAATGGTTATAATGAATGTAAAGAAAAAAGGAAGGGACCAACCATGAGTAAAAAACTTGGCATTTGTCTGACGGGCGGCGGTGCGCGCGGCGGATATCAAATCGGTGCGCTTAAAGCCCTTGAAGCGCTTGGGTTATTAAGGAATGTAGCCGCTTACTCAGGCACGTCAATAGGCGCAGCCAATGCGGCGGTCGTCGCTTCGAGGGGCGTAGCCGCTGCTGAACACACATGGCGCAACCTGCCAGAAAACAACCTACCAAGAGTACAAAAAGAAGAAAAGGAAAACGGACGCTTTAGAGTTTACTTTCCTGATTTTCAACGCGGCATTTATTCAATGGAAATTTTTGAATCCGTCATGCACCAGTCCATTGATTTTGATGTGCTGAAAAACCGTGAAGTTTACGCCAGTATCTCTTTGGGCGGAGAGATTGATCAGGGCATTTCTTCATTGCTCAAATCCACCTATACACACTATATTCGTGGGGATGCCCAAATACGATATATGCCCCTGCACGAACTTGATACGCGCATGGTCTTAAAGACGATTGTTGCCTCAGCATCCATTCCAATATTTTTCTCACCAGTAGAAATCGACAATGTCAATTGTTATGATGGCGGGGTCTTTGACAACATTCCTGTTGAACCCCTTGTTAAGAGCGGGTGTGATGAAATCATTATTATCTATCTGCACCGTAACGGCAAGCGTTTTTATAACCCGCGCAAACATTATCCGGAGGTTACCTTTCATGAAATTAAGCATACAGGGCGCGATATGGGCCGGGTGCTAAAGTTTTCTCTTGAACAAACTGCACGTCTGATCGACCTTGGATATTCGGATACTTTGAACTATTTCGAAACACTGAGTGCATCAGAGAGTGAAACACAATGAGGCTTGCCATATGGTGGGTCTTTTTAATTGTTGTATAGTGCAACTGAAAGGGGGTTGTCAATTCCAATACATAAGTTAGAATATGAAATGAAACATAGGTTTGCGTTGATGGCCCATACAAGAATAGCTTTTTCATTAACATGTCTTTTAAACTTTTTTGATGGATTAATTGCACAGTGTCTGCTTTGGGAAGAGGAGTCAATGTGTTACAGTTTTACCATCCATAATTTGTCAACAAAAAATGGGCCATCAATGCAACCCTATAAAAAAGCTCTCCTTGGAGAGTTTTTTTATTATATCCTCGTGGCTTAAACAAGTGACACGAGGTTTTTTTAAAATCACAATAAGCAATGGATCTTTTTAACCTTTTTATAAGTGACAAACGGTCCGCTTGACAGTGAAACAAACATTGTCATATTACATTCACATGCCAGTGATGATCGTTTTACACTGTATCGAAATGAAGTTGGATTTAAGAACTTAACGGTTTAAAAATAAATGAATCGCCCTTGTATTATTTAATCCTTTTTCCAATCGTTTAAGGGTTTTGTCATCGTCTTGACATGTGTCACCACCCACTCAAAGTTAAGTTTTCAAATAAATGTTTGTAATGAAAGTAAAAAATTTTGTAATTCACATGCGAATGATTTGCATTTGCATTATATAATCATTATAATTCAACTTGTACAATAAATTTTAAAGGAGTGGACATTTTGAAAAAGTTAATAACATTATTACTGTTAGTATTATTTGTTTTCACTATCTCTGCGTGCAATCTAAATGAAGAAGAGACTGATGAAACAAAACCAACTGTATATTCAACATTGTTTCCACAATATGACATCGTGCGTGCATTGGCCGGTGATTATGTAAACAATGAATTCTTGCTGGATCCCGGAGTGGATGCACATGCTTATGAACCCTCTCCAAGAACTGTGGCCAATATGGTTGACTCTGATGCCATCATATATACCAGTTTATCCATGGAACCATGGATGACGACGTTTATTGAAGATCAAACTGATGATGGCTATCAACTACTCAATTTGAGCGAAAATATCGATCAACATATACCAGAGGATGACCATGACGACGATGACCACGATCACGGTGAGGAAACACTCGACACGTTTGAACTCTTGGACCGTGGTGACGATGAATCCGTTATGGCCTATGTTCACGGGGAACATTGGCATGGAAGCTTAGCAGTGGACGTTGATGATACCCTTTCACTGGGTGCGAATATTGAAGACGACCATGGACATGCCATTGACTTTGATGATGGCTATGAACTTGAGGTGCGCTTGCATGATGAGGATGACACAGACATTGTGAGTCTGGACCATCACGGTGATCACGTCCACATTAACGGTGAAAGTGAAGGCACCGCTGAGGTCATCTTCTCCTATACAGACGGTGAAGATACCTTCTATGAAACGCCTGCCATCGAAGTGCATGTTGGACACGACCATGACGACGATGACCACAATCACGGTGAGGAAACACTCGACACGTTTGAACTCTTGGACCGTGGTGATGATGAATCGGTTACTGCCTATGTTCACGGGGAACATTGGCATGGAAGTGTCCCGACGATAGAATTAAATGATACGGTATCTTTGGGTGCCAACATAGAAAATGCAGACGGTGAAGAGATGGACTTGGATGGTGAAGCATTGTCATTGCATGTTGACCATTACGGTACCGATACGGGTGTTGTTGACTTTGCATATCACGGTGACCATGTTCATATAGAAGGGGCGCAAGAAGGTCATACACAAGTTGTGTTTGAAATTCACGATGGTGATGAGGTTATTTTTGTAACGCCACCAATTAGTGTCAGTGTCGCCGAAGATGTTGAAGATGCTGATGGTGTCGCCGATCCACATATTTGGAGTGCGCCAAGGAATATGCTTCAAATGGTTCATGATGTTGAAGCATTGTTGGTTGATTTGGTTCCTGAACATGCGCAAAGCATTAAAGACAATGCGGATGAATACCGTGAAAAGCTTCAAAGCATCGATGCGGATTTTGAGCATCTAACAAATGCTGCACAGCTCAATACCATCATGCTTGCTGGGCACAATTCCCTTGGACACTTGGCTGATGACTATGGGTTGGAACTTGTCAATCCATATCGAGGATTTTCAAGTGATGCCGAACCCACCTCTCAAGCACTCACAGAAATGATTGACCGCATGAGAGAAAACAATTTGGAATATGTTTTCAGTGAACATGTTTATTATCCACAAGCCGCCGATGTGATTAGTGAAGAAACCGACACTGAGATTCTTTATCTGCATAATGGTGAAAACCTTGGTAGTGACGACTTCAATGATGGCATGACTATGCTTGATGTCTTTGAACATAATATTGAGCAATTCAAAATTGGGCTTCACTATGAAGAGTAAAACTTATTGTGCCTTTTAAGGCACAGCGTAAAGTCTTTTCAACTAACACATATTTAAAAACCTCGCTGCCAAACAACAAGGCAGCGAGGTTTTTTGTGTAATGACAAGGTGCTATATTGGATTGGTGTCGCATTAGAAATAATATCCGATAACTTCTTGTTACACTATGCATTTAAGTTTTATAAGCGCTCCATAAAGATGTTCAGGAATATATCTGTTTTATGGCGGTTATTTCTATGAAACCCTCCTTTTTAATGGAAGGCACGTTATCAATCGTCTTAAAGGCACATGATGGTTTTTATGTGTTTGTATAAAAATGCATGCCAATGCCATAATCTTTAATCAATGTGTCTTTAGGATAGCGCAAGAGTAAAAGCGTGACATAAAAATCGCCGATGCATCCAGAAATATGAAGGGCCATGATAAGCCCAGCAAGTGTGAGCCACCAAGAAGGGAGGAAAAGGGCTGAACCAATCGCAAACAGCGCATAAACAACGCCAAGAATAATAAAGGGTGCCAGTCCGATTATGATGTAATGGTGTTTTTGAAATAAGTGATCGGGAACTGAGGCGCTTGCCGCAAATCCGTGAAATTTAAACCGCACCTTTTTGGTTTCCCCGAGTTTAAAAAAGATTGCGTGAATGAACTCGTGAACAATGATATTGACAATCGCCAAAATAAAGAATAAAAAAAGCATCACGAAATCACCGGCAAGCGGACTTATGAAAAGCGTCCAAAGTGTGCCAACAACAATAAAAAGCAGTAATGACCCAATGTTTAGGAGTAGCATTTCCCATTTGTTTTGTTGCATATCAATGCTGCGTTTTAACGCATAGCCTTCTGGCAATGCCCGGTAAGTTTTAAACATATCAACCATCCTTCTTAAGTTTTTGACGTGCCGCAATCATTGTTTCTGGGAGCGTCACGTTGTGATGTTCGCCTTTTTTGTAGATATTTTTTAGTGCATCTACAATCGCGGTTTCGATGGTGATATGCGCGTTATGCTTGGAGACATCAAGATAAAAATCATTATTTGGAAACGGAAAGTAATGGTTGCTGGGAACCGAGGCATCCTTAATCCACTTAATGGTCGCCGCTTTTCCGCTTGCCGCTTCAATATTTTTAATCCATTCTCTAAAGGTGATCGGATTTTCTTGGCCGACATTGTAAATTCCCTTGGGCAAGGTTTCATCTAAGAGTGCTTTCACGCTGCTTGCCAAGTCTTTTGCGTAGACAAATTGAATCTTTGGATTGTCACGTGGGATATAAATGGTTTGGTTTGTATCAATTAAGTGAAACATTAATTTTTCTCTCAGCAAATAGTTGTTTTCCCCGTAAACAAACGGTGGGCGTATAATGCTTAGTGACTGTAAAGAAAACGTATCTGAAAGTGTTTTTTCGCAGTCAATTTTTTCATACGCATACGCTCCAAAAGGGGAGTGTGTGGCTAGGGGGTCTATTTCTTTAAAGGGCGGATGTTGATTCAAGGTATCATAGACTGCGGCGGTTGAAATAAAGATATAATGCGTGATGTTGTTCTTATTCAATGATTCAAGCAAGGTGTGAATATGTGCCGGTCTATACCCCGAAATGTCAACGACCATATCAAAGGGCTTGTTATTGAGTGCACGATTCATAGAAGAAGCGTCATTGCGGTCCGCAATCAATTCCTCAACGTCCGGGTCATTAAGCGGATGATTCCCCCGGTTTAAGACGGTTAATTCGTAATGATCCTTTAATACATCGATGACATGTCTACCGATGAAATAGCTGCCACCCATTACAAGTACTTTTGCCATATAAGCTCCTTTCGAAGTGCATGTTTACTTTATTATATCATGAAGGGAATAGCGCTTGACAAAATGTATTGTTGCATATACAATATCAATTGGTTGTATATAAAACCTTTAACAGGATGTGATGATATGCCATACCGAGGCATTGGAAGAGAAATAAGAAGTTTGAACAATCTCATTAAGCGTTATTTTGAACAATCAAGAAAAATTCAATATGTTCAGAGTATTACTGGCTCCAATTCCTATATTATCCGCTACTTGGCTGAAGCTGAACAACCCATCTATCAAAAGGACATCGAAGCACGCTTTTCCATTACGCGCTCAACAACCTCAAGAGTCCTTGCACTTATGGAGAAAAAAGGTCTTATTGAGCGCCGCAGCGTCAATCAGGACAAGCGTCTAAAGCAAATCATACTGACTGATGAAGCGCTGGAGTTATATCATTCAGTCATGAAAGATATCGAAGCGTTTGAAACTATATTGATCAAAAACATCAGTGAAGAGACGCTCCAACAATTTGAACGGACGTTACAGATTATGAAAGATAACTTAAAACAAATTGACAATGATTCTTAATCAATGACTTAGGTACGCCTTTGTTCTCATACGAAAAACCATAACCAAATCTCCTCTTTTTACCCTGCACGGTTTTATAGTGCAGGGGTTTTTTCTTTTGGCGACGTGTTTACTATAATCCTTGATTTTTGTGAAAGGCTGACTTATAATACAAGTGTAATAAACAAATGAATAAACGCTTCAGGGCAGGGTGTGATTCCCGACCGGTGGTAAAGTCCACGAGCCTACACGGCATGAACCGGTGTGATTCCGGTACCGATAGTATAGTCTAGATGGAAGAAGCTTGTGTTTTTCCTTTTTGCCCGTGGCGTATGTTCGCACGTGGGCTTTTTTATTGAAGATAAAAGGAGAATAATTATGAAAACAAACCGTGTTTTACAAATAGTGGTCATTGCCAATTTATCCGCTATTTCTACATTGCTTTATATTACGTTGAAATTCCCCTGGCCGTTTGCGACATTCCTTGACATTCAGTTTTCCAATCTCCCCGCCATCATTGCAGGGTTCTCACTGGGGCCAGTAAGCGGGGTCGCTGTGGTGCTGATTCGAACGGTGCTTAAACTGGCGATTACTGGGACATCCACCATGTATGTCGGTGAATTTGCGGATGTTGTCATATCAAGTGCAACGGTGATTGTCTCATCTATTCTATATTTGAAGATGCGCAACAAACGCGGTGCCATCCTGGCGTCACTGGCGGGCGGTGTCACATGGGTTGTTGTGGCGGTTCTTGCCAACTATTTCTTTTTGGTGGACTTTTATATCGAGCTCTTTTTCGGTGGCGATGAAGCGCCACTCATTGCGATGATGAGCCGTATTCCCGGTATAACACAGACGAACTGGATGAGTCGTTTCATCCTATTTGCGGCGATCCCCATGAATGTTGTGCTGGCTTCTTTGGTTTATGGCATCACATTCTTTGTTTATAAACGCATTTCGCATTTCATTGATGCACTCAATGATAAGTTTTTTCCGCGTGAAACCGTCTCACCCACACTGAATGAAAACAATACGCGTACCCAAAGTTAATCAAAAAGACAGTTCAAAATTTGAACTGTCTTTTTTTAACCGTTTAGATCACGCGATACATAACGGTGATACCCTAGTGCCATTACTGAAATTGCCAAAACAAGGGTAAGTGTTGCAGGAAGAAATGCAAACGATTCTACAGGTGCCGAAGGCACATATCCAAACGGCGTTAAACGTTCAAAGATTTGTGGGAAATCAAGCAGTGTTCCAAAGTATACGGCCACAAACCCATAAATCAAATAAAGCCATGCAACCGTGCTTGTGCCTACACCGAGGCCAACCATAAGTACGCCAAGTCCAATCATAAATATAATCGCTGGCAAAAAGATTAAACTCGCGCCCATAACATGCATAAATTTAATGGGGGTATCCATACTTGCCGCGATGCCGGCGTAAGCCCCCAGACCGCCTAACGCACTAAGAAAAATGCCAAGCATGATACTTATTTTTAAATGCGCCGTTAAATAAGTGCGCCGGCTCAGTGTCGTTGAATAAAGTGCCTCCGTGCGTCCTTCTTTTTCTTCGCCAATAATCCTAAAGAGCACCGTTAAAGGCCCAATGGTCGCAATGTTCCCAATGACTTGCATGATGACACTTAAAAACTGCTCTTCAAGGGTGCCTTTTAAATTCTCGGGAATGATATCACCGATGGTGGAGTTTTGTGCAAGGAAGGTTTCCAAATCTCCAAAAATGGCCCCATAACTCAAGCCAAGGATAAATAACCCCACCATCCAAGCAATGATTGTGACACGCTGAAGTTTTAAAGTAAGCCCGACCGGAGAGCGTAACCATTTAGACGCATTTTTTCTGCCTGGCTTTCCTTTGAAAAATCCAGTTCCAAAGTCCCGGATGTTGTGTAAAGTCAGTGCCAATATACTCATCAGTAACGCGAGGAAAAGACTGAGCATTAAAGGCCAAAGATAATTGTTGACCATGGACTCGCTTTTTAAAAGCCAACCAAGCGGGCTAAGCCACGTGAGCCCATTATCAGCGACATCACCGACAGCCCGAATCAGGTAAAATCCAATAAGCACAATGAAACCATAAAGTATGCTGGTGCGTGTGTTTTCAAACAATTGCACAAACACCAGTGTGATGCTGCCAAATACGATGCCACCAGTGGCCATGATGAAAGAAAAATGAAAGGCATCAAGCGCACCAATATCCTGAACAGGCATAATTAAAAACATGGCGGTAAAAAGAATTGCGATGATACCATTCGCAACAATAAGCAGTGTGAGTGCACTATTTACCGGTGCGATACGACCTATGGGAAGACTCTTTACAAGTTCCATCACACCCTTTTCTTCATCGTTGCGCGTATGTCTTATGACAAGAAAAATTGACATTATTGCCGTCGCGATAATCATGAAGATGAGCATTTGATTGGCGTACATGGCCCCAATATCGTAATTGTCAATCCCGTAAGGCTTCCCCATCATGGCAATCATTGCAGGATTGTTCATGGTTTCGCCCATGGCACGCCTTTCCATATCCTGATCAAAAAGAAGTGGATAGGCAAGCGCTACACTGATGCCAAAGCCAACAATGCCCACCAACCACATGGTTAGCCGTAACGCTTCACGCCTGAGCATGACGACAAACAGTCTCCATGTGTTGTGCGATGCTGCGCCCATCATGCATCACCAAGATCGTAGTGGCGTATAAACAAGTCTTCAAGCGTTGGTGGTGTGCTTTTGAAATTATGAATGGCTTTATTACCGAGTGCATTAATCAATGTCTGCATTGAAGTCGGCGCGACTTCAAGGGTATGCACTCGACCATTTCTTTCATACCCATGCACACCTTTTAACGCACTTAAGTCACTTAAGTCATTGTCACTTTCAAGCGTGACGTTCATCCGTGTCAAATGACGAAGTTCGTCAATGGACCCCGATTCGATGATTTCACCTTCACGAATGATGCTGATTTTAGTGCAGAGTTTTTCCACTTCATCCAGCCGATGTGATGAAAGCAACACGGTTTTGCCTTCCTTTTGTGCAGCTTTGACGTAGGTGTGAAATACTTTTTCCATTAATGGGTCAAGTCCGGTTGTTGGCTCATCAAAGACATAAAGGTCCGCATCGGACGCAAACGCTGCTATCAGGGCAATCTTTTGTTTGTTGCCCTTTGAAAGGCTGCGACATTTTTTGGTGGGGTCTACATTGAACGTTTTTATTAGTGCGTCTTTTGTGTCATTGTCTTTTTTCCGCGAAATTCAAGAAAGAGATCAATAACCTCACCGCCAGTAAGGTTTGGCCATAAATTCACATCCCCCGGAACATAAGCGATTTTGTGGTGGAGTGACAAGGCGTCTTTCCACGCATCCTTTTGAAAAATAGAGGCTTGGCCACTGTCCGCTTTCAAAATGCCCATGAGGATTCTCAGGGTGATCGTCTTTCCTGCCCCGTTAGGTCCAATGAAACCATAAATGTCCCCGGCATTAACCGTCATGTTAATGCTTTTTAATGCTTGAACCCGACCGAACTGCTTTTTGAGTGCTTCGATTCGTATCATTGTTTGGCCCCCTTTACTTAGAACAAATGCATTTACAGTTTATCACGCTTATAATGTAAGTAAATAGTTCGTAATAAAAATCAATCGATCATCCATTGTTTTTATGTATAGTTAAGGGCATGACTAAAAAAAAGGCTTGCCCACAAGGCAAGCCCAGATAGCGCTTAAACAAGAATCCATCCACCATCAACCGGTAAAATCGCGCCGGTGATGAACCTGGCTTCATCAGAGGCGAGGAAGAGGGTGGCTTCCGCAATTTCTTCAGCAGTTCCGTACCGTCCGATTGGTTTGCTTTGTACCATTTGCATCATGCCATCATCTTTGAAAAGCTCTTCAGTCATACCAGTTTTAATGGCGCCTGGTGCAATGGCATTGATCTTAATGCCTTTTGATGCATAGGCGTTCGCAAGATGACGCGTATAGCCGATCATGGCGTGTTTACTCATCGTATAGGCTGTGCCGCCACCATTCGCCATGAGTCCTGCAATACTCGCGATATTTACAATGGAGCCATGTTCTTTTTCAAGCATATCAGGCAGAACCGCCTGAGTTAAGAAATGTGCACCCTTAACGTTTACGCCAAATACGTTATCGAGGGTCTTTTCATCCAGATCAAGCGCATCCTTAAAGTCATCTAAAATACCTGCAGTATTAATGAGAATGTCGATGGTTCCGTACGTATCGTGCACTTTCTTAATGAGTCCGTCAATTTGCGTAGTGTCCATAACATTGAATACAATTCCTGTTGCCTCTCCGCCATCTTTTTTGATGGCGTCAACGGTTTCATTGATGCCTTTTTCATTGATGTCAGTAACAACCACCTTGGCGCCTTCTTTTGCAAAAAGCGTCGCTTGCGCGCGTCCCATGCCTGAGGCTGCGCCAGTAATTAGTGTGACCTTGTCCTTGACGCGTTGCATCTGAATCAATCCTCCTAATTTAATTTTTTTAAAGGAATTCTTTCACTTACACTTTAGCATAAAAAAGCAAATAAGTAAACGGTTACACAACCGTAATGATTTTCGCAAGGATTTAGTTTGCATGTTAGGAAAAATATACGCATTATATATGGGAACGATTTGCGTTTGCATTAAAACAGAGTATAATCACGATACAATTGAAATGAAAAGTGAAGTGAACAATCATGAAAAAATGGCTAATGGTACTGATTTTAACCTTAACATTCACGCTAGCAGCGTGTGATGGTGAACAAAGTGAGAATGGGGATATAACGGTTTATTCATCCTTATTCCCTCAATACGACATTGTTCGCGCCCTGGCGGGGGATTATGTAAACAATGCGTTTATGTTAAATCCTGGCGTTGATGCACACACTTATGAACCTTCTCCGCGCATGGTTGCTGATGTGTTATCTTCAGATGCGCTGATTTATACGAACGGGTTCATGGAACCTTGGATTACGACGTTCGTTGAAGAACAAGAAAATTATAAGTATCGCTTACTCAATTTGAGCGATAACATTGATACGATTTCTTATGATGATACCCATCACGATAACCATAGTCATGACCATGGAGCAGAATCAGAAATTCATACGTTCAAACGCTTGGACCGTGGCGAGGATGAAAGTGTACTCGCCTATATCCATGGTAATTACGGGTATATGGAAGGTCTTCAAGATGGTTCAACGCAAGTGGTATTTGAGTTGTTGCATGGCGTTGAACCTTATTATGAAACCCCGCCAATAAATGTCAGTGTCCAAGATGATGTGAAAGACATTGAGCAAGCAGCGTTTGACCCACACATTTGGACGACCCCGCGCAATATGATACAAATGGCATATGATATTGAAGCCTTGTTAATTGACTTGGTGCCTGCGCACGAAACAAGCATTGCACAAAATGCGGATGCATACCGCAGTGAATTAGAATCGCTTCATCAATCATTTGAACACATCATAAGTCATGCTGAGATTAAGACCTTTATGCTTGGTGGACATAATGCAATGGGCTATTTCACGCATGAATATGGTCTGGAAATGATCAATCCCTACCGCGGTTTTTCTACAGATAGTGCGCCCACTTCACAAGCTATCGCAGAAATGATTGATAGAATGAATGACAATGACATTGCGCACCTCTTCAGTGAACATATAGTGTATCCAATGGTTGCCGATACCATCAGTGAAGAAACGGGTGCTGACATTTTGTACCTTCATAATGGTGCCAACCTGGGGGCCGATGATTTTGACTACGGTATGACGATGCTTGATATCTTCGAACATAATCTAAAACAAATGAAAATCGGACTTCGCTACGAAGAAGAATGATATAAACCACGCGTAACGGCGTGGTTTTAATATCTTTAGCAGTATGTAGTGTTATGTGGTATAATAAAGTACAATTCCCTAAAGAGAGGATCCCTTATGAAGCCCTCAAAACGCAACCGAGTCCCCCCGACTTTGATTGTTTCTTCTCTTTTGTTGATTATTGGCACTGTCATCGTTGTTTCATTGTCAACTTCAGTGATACGAGCAGATTATCAACGAGAATATGAAGAGCGCATTGGTATACTGGCCTCCTACATTGAAACGCGGCTTGAAGAATATGACCGCGTGAATGAAAAAATTTATGTCGTTTACGGCGACATGATTTTTTCATTGGGAGAAATGATATTGAATGCTGATGAACCTATAAATGATGAAATGCTTATTGAATATACTGAAATGTTTTCGATCACCGGCGCTTTATATACGGATGCAGACGGTGAACTGCTTTATGTTAGTGATGAAATATACCGTGAGAGTGCATGGGTGATGGATGCATCCCATCCTAATTTTACGTTTTTTCATTCAGAAAAAACATCCCATCTTGAACGCAGGGAGTCTTACTTTTTTTACTATGATGTGTTGGTTGGCTCTTTTAAAACGGATCAAGGAAACATGTTACAACTAGGAGTGCATCTTCATGATGGGATTATCATAGATGAGAGCCTTTCTTTGCAGTCAGTTGTTCGAGACATCGGCATTATGGATAATGTGCTTTATGCCCAGTTTGTGAATCCAGACAAAGAAATTGTGGCACACGATAATCCTGTCTATATTGGCGAAGTTACTGATGCCACCCACCTTGTCAATGCGATTGAATCTCAAAGCTCGTTTGGTGGAGAAGTCGAAGATTGTTTTGCCCACGAGCCGTCGTATTGCATCGTCGAACCAATCTTTTCAGATGGTGAATTCATGGGGGTTCTCTCCGTTGGGTATGACGCTCTTTATATGGAGCCGATCTATACACGCATCAATACCGTTATCATTTTGTTCGCCTCTGTAACGTTCCTCTTGATTTGGTCCGCCATCATTTTTGCATCCAGAACTCGTAAAAAAATGGTTGAAACCTTGCGCATGGATTCACTCACAGGCATTGAAGGGCGTCAGTCCCTTGAATATACGCTGGAAAGCGTGCGTCATAAACCCAAAGTCAAACAATTGCGGTTGGTACTTTTTAATGTAGATGCGTTTAATACGTTGATGCCGCTTTATGGTATGAAATTCATTGATTATATGATGAAAACGTTCGCCGAACGGCTTAAAAGTGAGGTCGGTCAAAACGGATTATATAAACTCAACGAAGATGAATTTATGTGGCTCAGCACCATTAAAGAAATTGATGCGCTTGAAACCAAGGTTAAAACCATACTTAGTGTGACCAACCAGCCCATTGAGCATCAATCCGTAAAAGCCAATGTCTCCATGACTGCGGCCATTTATACCAATATCAACCCTGGTGATTCCATGGATCAAGTCATCAGTAATTTAAAAGCAACCCTCATCAACGCCAAAACCCATCATCAAGGAAGTTATGACATCTATGATGAAGCCATTGTTAAAAAGTTGTGGCGCCGCGAAAATATTTTGAATTGTATCCGCACCGCACTTGAAGAAAATAATGATAATTTCTTTGTATACTTTCAACCGCTTTATACAGTCCAGGGAAATAAAGAAATTAACAGCTTTGAAGCATTGGGGCGTCTGTATGTTCCCTACTTGGGCATGATTCCTCCTGATGAGTTTATCGCCATCGCCGAAGAAGA
>PUMO01000122.1 GCA_003551405.1 Mollicutes bacterium
ATACGCACCAACCGCCACAGTTCCAAGGTTGAACATAGGGGCGCACAAATATAAATTTTCAACAACATGACCGGCGTCCATAAATAAATAACGGTAACCGCGCATGCCGTAACGATGAATCATGCGATACGTATTGGCAACGAGCACTACATTAAAAGCCGCTGCGCCAACAAAGGGCTGCCCTTCACATACATCTACCATAGTGGAGGAGACATCACCGTCTTCAATTTTGATGAGGGCATGTTCCAGTGCCATGTAGCGATAAATTCCCGGTGTTAACCCTTCTACTTTTCTAACCGCAATGTAAGGTTCAAATGCATGACGCGCGCCAGCTGAAGGCACCATGCGAAGCGTCGCGTTTTTTCCCACTTTGTGCACGCCTTGCATCATATAAAGCAAATAAGAAAACGTATCAATATCAACGATTTTGTCCAAAAACTTGCGGTGGGATTTCCTTGTCTTAAGTGCTTCATCGAGTGTCAATGACGGCACAGCGATGTCTTCAATGGGTGTAAGTGCAATGCGCTCACCTTCAACTGGTGTTTCAATTAAAGGCGTATCAACTCCTTTTTTTTCGTCGGGTGTTGGCATCGTAGCATGTTTACTACCGTCTAAAAATGATTGTCCAATGTTTTTCATACTATCACCTCTCAATCATCATTATACTAAATTCACGCATAAAAAAAAGCAGGAATTCTCCTGCTTGAATGTTATTATGGTCGGGATGACAGGATTTGAACCTGCGACCACTTGACCCCCAGCCAAGTGCGCTACCAAACTGCGCCACATCCCGTTAATCAGTCCTTTTTGAGTATATCAAAATTGACTGAAAAGTACAAGCACTATCCTTAAGAATCTGCCCCATTGTTATAAAGGGTAATTTCATAATCGCAAACATCTTGATAAAAGGATGGTTCATGGGAGACCAGTATCAGTGTGCCTTCATAACGAATGAAGGCATCTTTAAGTGCGGATTTCGCTTGTTCGTCCAAATGGTTTGTAGGTTCATCCGCGATAAGGACGTTGCCGAGGCGATGGCGCAAAATCGCAAGCCGCGTTTTGGCCTTTTCACCACCAGAAAGGGTAGAAAGTTTTCTTAAAGCCAGCGACGCATCCAGACCATGCGCACCAAGCAGGGCATATATGGTCTGGTTATCAAAATCCGGGTACGTTTCACGGATCATTTCAAATGGTGTCTTGTCTCCTGGAAGTTGTGAGTCTTGTTCAAAATACGAAAGACTGACCGTATCGCTCCATTGAAACTGTCCTCCCAAAGCATCAATTTCTTGAATCAATGTTTTAACAAGCGTACTTTTACCAATACCGTTTTTACCGGTGATCACCAGTTTATCTCCCTTTTTAACCTCAAAACTTATCGGATCGATCAAGACCGTATCATAGCCGATTTCAAGATTGTTGATGGAAAGGACATCCTCGCCTGAAGGGCGCTTAACTGGAAAATTGAATTTATAGGTTGTCGTGGATTTAGGGGGAGCAACACGTTTGAGTTTATTGAGCATTTTACGTCTTGATTTGGCGCGTGTTGATGATTTTGCTTTTGCGATGTTTTTCTTGATAAATGTTTCTGTGCGTTCAATGAAGGCTTGTTGATTTTCATAGGCTTGCTGCTGTTTGACTTTTCGCGCTTCACGCAACACAAGATAGTTATCATAACTGCCTTTATAACGGATGATTTCGCCAGATTCAATCGCATAGACAGTGCGCGCAACTTTTCGTAAAAAATCATGGTGGTGGGAAACCACGATGAAGCTTTTATCATATTGATTCAAAAAGTTGGCCAGCCATTCAATATGTGCCACATCCAAAAAGTTGGTGGGTTCATCCAGCAGCAACACATCAGCTTTTTCAAGAAGCAGTTTGGCAAGAATAACTTTGGAACGCATGCCAGAAGATAACGTTTCGATGGTCTGATTAAGAACATCCGTGGTTAAGCCAAGACCGTGAATGATGGAGCCAACGTGTGATTTTATCGCATAAAAATCTTTTTCGACCAGCATCTCACCAATGGCGCTTGCACGGTTTAGCAGTTTGTTTTGTTTCTCTGGACTCGCCGTTCCTACCGCCTCATACAAGGCTTCCATTTTAGCCTCGGCATCAAATAAGTCCGCAAACACATCGTGCAAATACGTTTTTACTTTCAGGCTTTCATCGAGTGTTTGATACTGATCAAGATAACCAATGCGTTTGCGTCCTTGCATGGTGATTTCGCCTTCATCAGGTTTTAAGTCACCATTTAAAAGGCGCATCAGGGTGGATTTTCCCGATCCATTTGCCCCGACCAGGCACGCATGTTCACCTTCAAAAAGGCGCATGGAAGCGCCTTTGAATAAGGTTTCATTTTGATATCCAAAACTCATGTTATCAACAGTAATTACACTCATTGTGTATATTCCTTTCTTGCTTAACAGCTTTCAACGTCAGTATTGACGGTATTGTCACCGACGTTATCATACGTGATATCATACGTCGTCACTTGTGAACCATCATCAAGTTCGATGAGGATATGGATGGTTTCTTCTGAAACGTCTATACGGTATTCTACCAGTTCCGCTTGTGCTTGATCGACGATTTCATCATAATACTCACTTTCTAAAACATAGTCCCCATTGTCTTCACTAAACCATGCACTTTCAAGCGCTTCAGGAACCATATAATTGAAATGATGCGTTTGCATGAGCTCATAATACTCAAGGGTACCGATGCTGCGTACGTCATAACATTCAGTTTCTTCAATATATTCCTTTTCCCAGTACGTTTCACCATCATCATGGAAGACGGCTTCACTGCGGGTACCATCTTGGTTTTCACTAATAAATGCAAAATCAGTGCCATCAATGCTGAAGGTGTTTTCTTGTTCAAACACTTCGTTTAGATAGATGCGGGTGTTTTCACGAACACTGTCAATTTCATTGGCCGTATATTTGGCTGCATCAACCGGATGCATATCATCTAATGAAAGATACGTTGCGTAAATGGTTGTATCTTCGGTAATGTTTTCAAGGGATGCATCCCATCCATCAAAGACATGCCATGAACGCGTAGGGGCATCAGGCTCAGCTGCATCCTCACCATGGTCAATCTCCACGCTGTCAATTTCACTGTCATCATGATCCAGAAAGGTTACTGTTACGGTGTCACCGTTGTCGTCATTATTGTCATTACCATTTTCCACAGGGTCCGTGTCACACGCAGAAAGCGTAACCACAAACAATAAAGTAAGTCCAATCCACAATTTTTTCATAAACACTCTTCCTTTTCGTTTTTATTCACAAATTATAACATCTATTGACAAAATGCAAAGGATGAATGGAGTGAATTACAGTGTTGGCGTCTCACGGTGTTGTGTTTTTTGTTCATATCTGTAGGCAAGCGTAATAAGCGCAGGTTCACTAAAGGGGCGTCCGACAAATAAAAGACTTTCGGGCGCATTATCGTTGATAGTTTTAGCTGGGACACTCACACTCGGCAAACCGCCCACCGCCGCATAGGGATGATAATATGGCGTGATGATGGCATCAAGATTGTGGGTGTCAAAAAGGTTTAAAAATCGTGCGATTGAATCATTGGTTTTAAGGCGTGCGTCCATATACGTAGCATCACTAAGCGTCATATCGCGTCCAAGGGCATCGTAAAAAAGGCCTTGACCATGTTTTAAATTGTGACGGTATTTAGTGCGGTTGGCATGTGTTAACGCATCAAATGAACTTACTGATGCATTACTCAGTGTATAAAGGAAACGGTTCATATCCCGTTTCATTTCAGATGATAAGATATGCATATTATTGGGAAGGTCATAGGTATGATCAATCTCAATACATTGAACGCCCTGCGCTTCAAAGACACGCATCGCTTCTTCTTTGATGGATTGGTGCGTATCAGTGGTTTTCGCAATTGATAAGTTCAAAACGCCAATGCGCATGGTATCGACTGGTTCCTTAGTGGCACTGGCATAATCCACGGGTTGTGACGTGCTGGCTGAATCTGAAGCATCGTAACCTTTAATCACATCAAGCAAATGCGCACTGTCACGCACCGTCTGGCTGAGAGGACCCGCTGTGTCCTGGTTATAACTGATGGGAAAAATACCATGTCTTGAAACAACGCCAAGCGTCGGTTTGATACTCACTAGGCTGTTGTTTCGCGCAGGACTCATCAGGGATCCATTGGTTTCAGTGCCGATGGCAATTGGTGCCATGCCCGCTGCAACCGCTACAGCAGACCCGGTGGATGAGCCCAGAGGGTCGAGCGCAGCATCAAACGGCGAGATGGTCTGTCCCATGAGTGAACCATACCCTGAAGGCATGGTGGTTTTGGACATATAATATGCAAATTCACTTAAGGTGGTTTTTCCTAAAATAATGGCACCGGCTTCACGCAAACGTCTAACAATAAACGCATCTTCAGACGCAAAATAATTTTTAAACACCCGTGAGTTAACCGTGGTGCGCATATGGTCATTGGTAAGAATGTTGTCCTTGATGACTACGGGGACGCCGTGAAAAAGGGAGCGAGGGCCCTTTGTTTTGCGTTCGTAATCGAGTCTTCGTGCTTCTAAGAAGGCTTCATGGTTCAAATCAATGAAAGCGTTAAGCGTAGGGTTTAGACGCTTTATTTGTTTCCAATAATGATTGACGAGCTCGCTTGAGGTGACGCTTTGGTCATGTAACATTGTGGACAAGGTTTCAACACTTTGATTTTGCACAGGTAACACTCCTTTGCGATAATTAAGGAAATTATAGCATATTTGAGACTTTTAAAACATTCTTTGTCACACGCTTTCATAGATATGGTAAAATAAAAACCATAGGAGGGCAGCGATGAAAACCATTTATGATTTTGAAGCACGCACCATCAAGGGGACCACTAAAAAATTGAGTGAATTCAAAGGGCAAGTCTTATTGGTCGTCAATACGGCAAGTCAGTGTGGGCTGGCTTATCAGTTCAATGAATTGCAAAGCCTTTATGAAAATTATCATGAAAAAGGGTTCAGTGTACTGGCATTCCCGTCCAATCAATTTAACCAAGAACCAGGTCCACGTGAGGAAATCGAAACACATTGCACCTTGCAATATGAGATTACGTTTCCACTCTTTGATAAAGTCCAAGTAAAAGGGAGTAACATTCATCCCCTATTCGATTGGTTGACAACCATGAAACGCGGCATCCCCACAAGAAGCATCAAGTGGAATTTCACCAAATTTTTAATCGACCGAAATGGGGTTGTCATTAAACGCTTTGGACCCTACAGCAAACCCAATAAAATAGCCCCTTACATTGAATCACTGCTTTAAGTCAAGCAACCATATCGTCGTGATATGGTTGTTTTTTTGAACAGCAAGTTATGGTATAGTTAAGTGGATTAATACGCTCATTGGAGGAAACCAAATGCAAACCAAACGAAAAATTTTAATCGTTGATGATGAATCGCGCGTGCGGCGCCGCATTGCATCTCAAATCGCTTACCGTGATTATTTTGAGCTCGCCGGCGAAGCGTCCAATGGGCTTGACGCACTTGAATTCATTGAAAATAATCCAGTTGATGTGCTTTTCACCGACATACGCATGCCCTATAGCGACGGCATTGACTTAACACGGCGCATCCGCCGGGATTATCCCACCATCAAAGTGGCTTTCATCAGCGGCTATGATGATTTTAAATATGCCAAAGAGGCCATTGATCTAAATGTGGTGACATTCTTGGAAAAACCAGTGATGGCTGAAGACATAGACAATGCACTCAAACAAATCAAAGCGGCCATTGAACATGACCTTGAAAGTTTTTACAATGAAAAGCGCCTGAAGGAAACGTACCGTGATTCCCGCCCACTGCTTCTAGAAAACCAGTTTACCGCCCTGCTTCAATCACAGACCATCACCGATGCGATGATCAAACGGTTTGAACTGTTTGATGTCGACCTTACAAAGGGTGAATTTAATGTTGCTTATGTTGCATTCAAACAAACCCTTGATTTTCAAACGCTTGAAAAAACCAGGGTATTTCTCATCAACTTGATTTCACGGTTACTTCAAAAATTCAACCAACACTTTCACTTCAATACCATGAACGGCCTTGGCATTGTCATCAATGCGCCCCGCATTGATGGCGCTTTACTGGAAGAGACCCTGAATGAAATCATTGCAAGAACGAAGGATTATCAACCTGATGCAATTACCATCGGGGTCAGTGATACGTTTAAGTCTTTTAAGTATTTCACCACCATGTTCAACCAGGCGCAGCACACATTGAGTTACTCACGCTATTTACATACCTCAAACCTTCTTTTTTACAGTGATGTCTCCCAGCAACAACCCAAGCGCATCATGATAACCGACGAAGAGTTTTCCGCCTTGGACTACGTGCTCAAGTTTGGAACCCTTCAAGAAATCGCCAAAACATTTCAGAAACTTGAAGATAAACTTACCGGTGAAACACAATCGATGATTGACCAACAATACTACGTGGTTCACTTCAGTAGTGTGCTCATGCGCTTAAGTGCACAAATGGGCGTTGAGCTCAATGCCTTTTTAAACGAAGATTTTTTAACGAAAGTGTTCCAATTCGATACCATCAATGGTCTGTTTGAGTACATTAAATCCTGTGCGCTTAAATTGAGAAGACACCGTGAAGCCTCCAACCAGTCCCAGTCCACAAAACTCATTGAAAAAATTACCGGCTATGTTGATATGCATTATCATACACCGCGCATCAGCTTAGATGAGATCAGTGACACTTTTCATATTAGTGTGTCTTATCTGAGTGTGCTTTTCAAAAAGCATACAGGCATGACCTTTAACAAGTATTTAATCAAAAAGCGTATGGACAAAGCAAAGTCGTTACTGCTCAATACCGACAAGAAAATACTGGAAATCGCAACAGACGTCGGGTATCCGGAAGTGTACCATTTCTCACACAGTTTCAAAAAACACACCGGAAAATCCCCCAAGGAGTATCGCCAACATGCAAAATAAATTGAACCACTTGTCAATCGGTAAAATTCTTTTGCTTGTCTCAGTCCTTATTATTACGGTGTCACTACTGGTAAGCAATCTCATAACGTTCTGGCGCTTTAGTGACACAAGCAATGAAATGGTGGAAGAAACGAGCAGTGAAATCACTAGCCAAATCCTACTGAATTACAACAATTATACAGATAATGTCATTGACATTGCTCATTTTTTGGAACTTGAAATTCTCTTAAACACCGAACAAAACCAAATGGACACACTTGAAGCCATTTTTCAAAATGCAGAAACAGTGGACAGTAACGTCCTTTCGATATCATTGTTTTCAAAAGAGGGCGACGCAGTCGTCTCTACTATTGATCCGCTTTATCTCAATGATTCAATTGCGGGCGATGCATGGTTTAATCGAACATTTGAAGAAGCCAATATGTTTCATTTTACCTCGCCTTCAAGCGATGTCCTAAACACCAATAGTTCAAAGAGAGTTATTCATATGACCAAAACCGTTAATTATTATCATAACGATGCGTTGAAAACTGGCGCACTCACCATGGCATTGTCCATGGACAATTTTGAATCCATGGCCCAAGGGGCCAACCTCGGGGAACACGGACACATAGTTTTCATTGATGAGCACGGTGAGGTGGTTTATACGACCAATGACTGTGATGATGATGCGTGTGAAAGTGCCGCCTATGCCAATGCCATGAATGAGACCAGTGGGCGCACAACCATTGAAGATGTGGATATGTTTGTGAGTAATACCACGCTCAATCACACGCGCTGGCAAATGGTTACATTTTTTGATGAAAGTCCTACCCGCGCCATCCAACAAACCGTATTGATTACGGTCATGGTGGTGCTCAGTCTGTCCATTTTGTTTGCGGCACTGCTTTCGTGGGCTGCGAGCCGGCGTATTACCAAACCGCTCAACAAATTAAAAGAACACATGCTGACATTCGAAGAAAACACCTTTTTGGAGCCGCTTACCATTGAGGGACAACAAGAAGTTGTCGTTCTCAGTGAAACCTTTAACAAAATGAGTGAAGAAATCAAACGGCTTGTAAAGAGAGTATACCGTGAACAAAGCGCCAAACGGAAAAACCAGTTCATCGCACTTCAAAACCAAATCAATCCGCATTTTTTATATAACACACTGGATTCCATTCTTTACTTGAGTGAACAACAAAAAAACGACGACGTTAAACAGATGGTCGCATCGCTTTCCAAATTTTTCCGATTGAGTATTTCAACAGAAAGCGGCGTTGTTGCACTCAGTGAAGAATTAAAACATGTTGAAAGCTATCTGGCCATTCAACGGATTCGCTATCAGAACACCTTTGAATATACAATCGATTGCGATGCTTCCTTGAAGACATTCAAGGTTTTGAAACTCTAACTGCAGCCACTGGTTGAAAACGCGATCAACCACGGCATTGACCCTGAAACGTCAAACAATCAAATCGACATTCATGTGCATAAAGATAACATTTTCCTCTATGCATCAGTAACCAACTCGGGTTATGGATTAAGTCCTGCGCAGATCGAAGACATCAAGACCATGATTGCTGAGGACATAGAAACACTTGGAAAAATTGGACTTGCCAACGTCTATCAACGTCTCAAGTTGCATTTTGGCGTATCATCGGACATTATCATTGAAAGTGAAATGGACCAATCCACCACCATTACATTAAAAATGCCCCTGAAAGGAAACGATTAATATGAAGATACTTCTTTTGTTGGTCATCGTTTTCATAACCACCGCCTGTTCAAGCAGTCAAAGTGAGCATATTCCCCTGGTTGTCTATGATGCCCAGGATGAATACATCCAAGATTTTGCTCACCAAATTAACGATAACGCTGGTGAACAATTTAGTGTTGATCTTTACGATTCGCAAAACTCACAAGTCAAACAAAATTCCATTGTGGATGAGGTATTGGACGAGGACCCTAAGGCGATCATTATCAATATGGTTGACAGAGTCGGCGCATATCCAATCATTGAACGTGCAAAAGAAAAAGATATTCCGCTTTTATTTATAAACCGTGAACCGCTAAAGCGGGATCTCAAGCGATATGACAAGGCATTTTATATTGGCAGTGACGCTCATCAATCTGCGCAAATGCAGGCCGATATGATCATGGAACATTTTCAAAATCTAGCGGACGGCGAAACCGTAAAGACGGCCATTCTTATGGGCCAGCAGGGTCATCAGGATGCGGAAATAAGGACAAGTCATATCGTTGAGATTCTTGAAAGCAGTGCATTTCCCCTACAACTTGTCGATATAAAAGTCGCAAACTTTTCTCAAAGTGATGCTTACGAACAAACTTTAAGCTTAATTGATGAACACGAAACCATTGATTTAATCATTTCTAATAATGATGCCATGGCCATTGGGGCCATTGATGCTTTAATTGAACTTGAAAACATGCCGCCTTATGTCGAAGGAGAAAGTATTGACATTGAACAAGACCCTTGGTTGCCCGTCATCGGTGTGGACGGTTTACCGATATCGCATGATTATTTAAAAAGCAACCATTATTATGGAACCGTTTTACAAGATTCATCCACCATGGCCCATGCAATCAGTGAAATGGTTAACCTATTTATTGAAGGAGACGCTTTGAGTACCTACTCCTATGAAGTAAGTGATGACCATTATATTTGGATTGACTATCAGGAATTTTGTATTGAAAACGAATGAAAACCCCTTTATTTGGCGATTAAGAACACCCTTTAATGTTGGGTGTTCTTTTAATGTACAAAAAAATCACAAATTTACAGTGAAATATCACATTGTTTGAACTCTGTTGAAACGATAAACTGAAAACGCTTTAAAAATATTAGGAGGTACATTAAATGAACAAATTAATCGCACTATTCACCACATTTGTTTTTGCATTCACGCTTGCAGCATGTGATGTGGATGATCTTGATGTTGGTATCGTTCTTCCAACAAACGAAGAACCACGCTGGGTTCAAGATGAAGGACGTTTTGAAGAAGCACTCGAAGACGCCGATTATAGCGTTGACATTCTTTTTAGTGACGGCGACATCGGCACAGAGCGTGAAAACGTAGAATCACTTGTCAACCAGGGTATTGATGTCTTAATCATTACACCACAAGATGGTGATGCGGCCGCTGCTGCTGTTGAAGAAGCAGAGGCTGCAGGGGTTACTGTTATTTCTTACGACCGTTTAATCACTGGAACTGACGCAGTTGATTATTACGTCACCTTTGACTCAATCGCTGTTGGTGAAGCGCAAGGTCAATATCTTGTAGACAATGCTCCTGAAGACGAAGGCAACCCACTTTATCTTTATTCTGGTGCTGAGTTTGACAACAACTCGTTCCTCTTCTTCGAAGGAGCTTGGAATGTGTTGCAGCCTAAAATTGAAGACGGAACATTTGACGTTGTAAATTCAAGTGAAGCTGAAGATTTAAAAGACAATGGAGATTTGAGCCGTGAAGAAATGAGTAACATTATGGGTCAAATCGACACTGAGTGGGACTTTGATACGGCACGTTCACTTGCGGAGGCCGATCTTACCAATGTCGATGAAGAACAAAAAGGCGATGTGTCCATTTTAGCCCCTAACGATGGTACCGCCCGTAACATTGGTGATGTTTTCGCTGATGATGATGACATTACAAGCTATAATGTAACCGGTCAAGATGCCGAATCACCGTCTATTCAATACATCATTGATGAACAGCAATCCATGACAGTTTTCAAAGATGTACGCACATTGGTTGATGACGCGATTGACATGGCGCTAAGCGTGCTTGATGGTGAGACACCGGACACTGCAGGTTCATTTGACAACGGCGTTATCGATGTGCCATCAGCACAAAGCGAAATTGTTACCGTAACCAGAGAAAACGTACATGATGTCATTTTTGACTCTGGTTATTACGATGAAGAGGATTTTGACAACGTAGAAGACTTGGATTAATAAATGCACGGTTAAAGTGGTGATTCATCTCACCACTTTATCCTGCTTTAAAGGAGTTAAGACAATGGCTAATATTCTTGAAATGAAAAACATAACCAAAGAATTCCCCGGGGTTAAAGCGCTTGATAACGTTAGCTTTAGTGTAAAACACGGAGAAATCCATGGTATTGTTGGTGAAAATGGCGCCGGTAAATCAACCTTGATGAAGGTCCTAAGCGGTGTTTTCACGAGCAATCAATTTGAAGGGGATATCTATGTTGAAAATGCGCTTCAAAATTTTGAATCAACCAATGATTCCGAAAAACAAGGCATTGCAATCATTTATCAGGAACTGGCATTATTTCCTGAGTTGACTGTTTATGAAAATATTTTTCTGGGACATCAGGAGGTCGATGGACGGTTTATCAATTGGTTTGAAGCTATTGAAACCGCGAACCGCTATTTGAAACGCGTAAACCTTGATGTGGACCCTGAAACTAAAATCCGCGATCTTGGCGTAGGCAAGCAGCAACTTGTGGAAATTGCCAAGGCACTTTCAAAAGATGTTAAGGTCCTTATTTTAGACGAGCCCACTGCAGCACTGAATGAAAACGAAAGCGAGAATTTACTTCAACTGCTTAAAGAATTAAAGCAAGAACAAGGCATTACTTCTATTCTCATCTCCCATAAATTAAAGGAAATTGAAGCCGTCACCAATACCGTAACAATTTTGCGTGATGGTAAGAGTGTCGCAACACTTGATTCAGCAAAGAATGAAATTAAAAGAGAAGTGATGGTCAAACATATGGTAGGGCGTGATATTAGTAACGTCTATCCAAAACGCTCAAACATTGTTGAGGATGAAATTATTTTTGAAGCACAAAACATTACCGCATACAACAGCCGAATCAAGCGTGAAGTTGTCAAAGACGCATCCATAAACGTCAAAAAGGGTGAAGTTGTAGGGCTTGCAGGTTTAATGGGGGCAGGGAGAACGGAAATGGCTTTGAGCATTTTCGGCAATCCAAAAGAATACAAAGTCAGCGGCAACGTGAAACTGTTCGGTGAAGATATCAACTTTGATTCCACACGCGATGTTATTGAAAAAGGCATTGCTTACGTCACTGAAGACAGAAAAAACGATGGACTCATTCTTAAGCAAGACGTCAAAAAAAACATCACACTGGTCAACCTCAAAACATTGGTCAATCAGTATAAGTTCATTAACAATCACGACGAGGTCAATGTATCACAAAAATATATCAAAGATCTCAACATAAAAACGCCCTCTCAGGAACAAAAGGTTCGCAACCTAAGTGGTGGAAACCAACAAAAGGTATCACTTGCCAAGTGGCTCTTTTCAAACCCAAAAGTCATGATTCTTGATGAACCAACCCGCGGCATTGATGTTGGTGCCAAATTTGAAATCTATACTTTGATCAACAAATTGGTTGAAAAAGGGATGAGCATCATTTTCATTTCGAGTGAACTCCCCGAGCTCATCAGCATGTCGGACCGAATCTTTGTCATGGCCGAAGGCAAGATTGAAGGCTGTTTGAACCATTCTGAAGCGACACAAGAAAAAATCATGCAAATGGCCACGAAATAGGAGGATAACAATGGATAATAACAACAAACAATCCGCAATAATGAAATACTTTTCAGAACTAAAATATTTACTTAAGGAAAACATTCGTGATTACGGGATGTTCATCGCCCTTGCTGCGATTATGGTCTTTTTCACTGTCGCTACTGGCGGGCGCTTTGTAACCGCAAACAACCTCTCAAACTTGCTTAACCAAACCGGATACATCGCAGTCCTTTCAATTGGTGTCACCTTGGTCATTATCATTCGGCATATCGACCTCAGTATTGGTTATGTCAGTGGGTTCATGGGGGCACTTGTGGCCATCTTCATGGTCAATAATGGGGTGCCAGTCTATATTACCTTACCCACCGTGCTAGTGATTGGGATCATTGTGGGACTCTGGCACGGTTTCTTGATTGCCTACATGAAGATTCCCGCCTTTGTGGCAACCCTTGCAGGCATGTTCATATTCCGTGGTGCCATTCAACAAACCTTGCGTGCAACAGGTACCATCATCATTGGTGATCCCTTTTTTAGAGCCATCTCCAATGGTACAATCCCTGATTTTTTCGGTATGGACGGCATGCATCTAACCAGTGTTTTACTGGGTGTATTAATCGTAATGGGTTTTATTGCCTTAGAAATAAGACATTATAAAAAGCGCCTTCAGTACGGATTCAGTGTACTTTCCAAACAAATGCTTTTGAGTAAAATGGCATTCATCTCAATTCTTATTATGTCCGTAAGCATTATCATGGCTTCTCACAGGGGCATCACTTGGACACTCGTGATTCTTCTGGGGATTGTTGGTATTTATCACATCATTCTCAAAGGTACTGTGCTTGGTCGCCATATTTATGCGGTGGGTGGCAATCCCGAGGCGGCTGAATTAAGTGGCATCAGTGTTAAGTTCATTACTATGGTAGTCTTTGGTTCTATGGGTCTTTTATCCGCTGTGAGCGGGATTATGTACGCTTCAAGACTTGGGTCTGCTACCGTGACTGCAGGACAGTTATTTGAACTCGAAGCCATCGCCGGCGCATTCGTTGGTGGAGCCAGTGCTGCGGGTGGTGTTGGTAAAGTTATCGGCTCG